>WQRT01000009.1 GCA_009786625.1 Treponema sp. | reverse complement strand
ACAGGCTATGTTCTCGGGTTTGGTATTATTACACTTGTGCAGTCGGCATTTATCAGTTTATATGTTGTCTATGTGTTAGGTGTAATGATGATAGGTTCCATTTATCTTGTTTTGATGATCACATTCTGCACGACAATGATGGCGTTAACTTTGGGAATACTGCTGTCGACCGCCGCGAATAATGAATTTCAGATGATACAGTTTATCCCGCTCATTATTGTACCGCAGGTTTTTTTCTCGGGGCTTTTTCAGCTAACGCCTGTATGGGAAGCAGTGGGCAGATTCATGCCGCTTTATTATGTGGCGCACGCGTTAAAGCAGGTGATGATCAAAGGCGGCGGTATACAGGAAATTTTTATCGATATTATTGTAATGCTCGGCCTCTCTGTGCTTTTTATCATCGCGAATGTTCAGCTTTTAAAACGTTACAGGAAAATATAAGGAGAATATTTTATGAAGCATAATTTAGCGAATAAAAAAAAGATTATTCCGGTTTTTTTATTATTGATAATCGCGGGCGGCTTTTTTGGTTTTCGCCTTATACGCGGAAATGATTTAGTTTTACGCGGCGAAGTTGAGGGAACGGTTTATTCGCAGATTTCCGAAGTCCCGGGAAGGATCATCGAAATGAACATTGAGCTTGGAAGCCCCGTAAAAGCCGGTGATTTAATCGCCCGCCTTGATTCAACGGATCTTAGGTACATGCTTGAACAGCTTCAGATCAATCTTGAAAGAATCAGATTGATGAGCGAGGAAGGATTGATAATTGCGCGTAACAATGTAAGCTCCGCCGAAGCCGGTTTTCGAAGCGCGGAGGCAAGCTACGTTCAGGCAAGGGACGACATCGAGCCGCTTGAACGTATGTGGGAAGCCGGAGGAATTGCGCGTAACGAACTTGACAGAGCGCGTCTCAGGTTAACCATCGCCGCCCAGACAATGGAAACGGCGAGGAGCCAGCTTCAGACGGCCAGATCGCATCTTTCTTTAATGCAGTCGGGAGCGGACTCAAGGACAATCGCGCTCGCCGAAGCGGACATTAGGGAGATTGAAAGCAGAATAAGGCAGACGTGGGAGACGCTGGAAAAATACGAGATAAGAGCAAGCCGCGACGGCATTGTAATCAGTATTAATTACAATTTAGGTTCGATGGTAAACACCGGCTACAACATAGCGGACATCTCCGCTGATAATCAAAAGTATGTTGTCTGTTATGTGCCGGAAGAAAAAAGCGGGCAAATTACTTACGGGCAGCACATCGCGATTAAATCCGGCAGGGAAGAAATACAAGGAGAGGTACGCTATATCGATGTCAGAAGCCGTTATACGCCCAAAGACATGCAGACATCCGCGACGAAAAATAAAGTCAGCGTAAAGGTAAGGATTTTGCTTCCGGCGGATTCGGCATTAATTCCCGGCAGCAAGGTTGAAGTTATTATCAGGTGATGGTTTTTTGTCTCTCCAGCACAAAAACAATACACGCAAGGCAAGCCGGAGGGCTGGGGGATCCAAAAATAATCTTTGCAATTCTCCGCCGGAGAGACCTGACCACATAAATATTTATAAATTCAAATATTTTATTTGCTTCATTTATGTGGTCAGGGCTCGCAGGCGGGTTCCTGCAAATATTTTGGGATATCCCAGCCCTCCGGCTTGCCTTGTTTGTATTACTTTCGCTCACACTTGACAATATCCGCCTTTTTATATATAAACATACTTGGCTGTTAAGCCGCCGGTTAAAAACCAAGAACAATGGCGTTCATCTTACCGCTTAATCCTTTGCGATTTATCGCGTGGAAAAATCGCATTATCCGGCCGGGTAATGCGGGATTAAGCGGCGGATGAACGCTTTTTTATTACGGAGCGTTTTCATGAAAAGAGTTTATGTCAACGAAAAATGGTGCCTCGGATGTCATTTGTGCGAGTATTACTGCGCGTTTGCCAACATTGCTAATGACACCAGCGAAAAGGATATGGCGCGGGCGTTAAAAGACATTAAGATCAGGCCGAAGATAAAAATCGAGGAAAAGGACGGAGTCAGTTTCGCGGTTTCATGCCGTCACTGCGATGAACCGTTGTGCGTAAAAGGCTGCATTACAGGCGCGCTTACAATCGCGGGCGGCGTTATCAGAATTAATCATGACAGGTGCGTTAGCTGCTACACATGCATCCTTAGCTGCCCTTACGGAGCTGTTTCCCCTTCCGAGGACGGCGCGGTTGAAAAATGCGAGTTATGCATAAAGACGCGCGTAAACGCGGAGCCGCCAGCTCTCGGAAACAGTGTCGAAGAGATAGAGATTTCTCCGGCTTGTGTTAAAGGCTGTCCGAACGGCGCGATTGTTTTTGAGGAGAGGTAATGAAACTTTGTTTCATTTTCGATAAAAATTCGCGGCCAGACTGCCGCTTAAGGTAAGGTTAAAATGAAATATGTTATAATCGGNAATTCNGCTGCNGGTGTAGGCGCGGTTGAAGGAATCCGCGCTGCTGAAGCGGCGAGCGCTGCNGAAGCAGCGAGCAAGATCGGCAAGCAGAGTGAAATTACNATTATCACAAACGAAGCACATCACACATATTCGCGTCCTCTTATTTCGTATCTTCTTCTTGGAAAAGTTACGGAAGAAACAATGAAGTACCGCGGCGATAATTTTTATATTGATAATAACGTTACGCTTTTATCAAGCGTAAATGTAACAAAAATTGATGCTGACAAAAAACAAATAGCGCTTTCAGACGGGAAAAATATTCCTTACGATAAACTGCTTGTAGCCGCCGGTTCATCGCCGTTTACTCCTCCGTTTGAAGGATTAGATACAGTTAAAGATAAGTTTACTTTTATGAGCCTTGATGACGCGCGGTTACTTGATGAAGCGCTCACAAGAAAAAATAAACCCAATGTGCTGATAATCGGCGCGGGTTTGATTGGTCTTAAGTGCGCCGAGGGAATCGAAAAAAGGGTTTCCAAAATTACTGTTGTCGATCTCGCGCCAAGAATTCTTTCCAGTATACTTGATGAAGAAGGTGCCGCGCTTGTGCAGGCGCATATTGAGAAGCAATGCGCGGGCTGGCTGACCGGCATTGAGTTCAAACTTGAGAGCAGCGTAAAAAAATTCGATGTGAATAAAGCGGTTTTTGAAAACGGTGAAGTAATCGATTTTGACATCCTTGTTCTCGCGGTGGGAGTGCGCCCTAATACTTCGCTTTTAAAAGGCATCGTTGATATTGATCGCGGCATTATCGTAAATGATAAATCGGAAACATCCGCGAAGGATATTTACGCCGCGGGCGACTGCACACAAACGCTTGATGTATCAAGCGGTCAGAGTAAAATAATGGCATTGCTTCCAAACGCGTATATGCAGGGTGAGTGCGCCGGTATAAACATGGCAGCTAATGGAACAAGCGGNAAATGTTTTGANAANGCAATCCCAATGAACGCAATCGGGTTTTTCGGTCTGCACATGATCACCGCGGGNAATTACACAGGCGAAGCGTACACAAAATGTGATGCCGCCAAAGACGGCGGAATCAATTATAAAAAACTTTTTTACAGTGATAACAAACTAAACGGTTATATTTTGATCGGTAATGTGGAGAAGGCAGGTATTTACACAAGCCTGATCCGCGAACGCACGCCGCTTGACTCAATCGACTTCGATCTTGTCTGCGATAAACCGGGACTTATGGCGTTTACAAGGGAAGACAGAATGGTAAAGCTGAGCGGAGTGAAAAAAGACGTTTGCACCTAATGCGGGGACGAATCAATTTTTTGCGGCGGATGGCGCTAGTTATGGTTTTCTACTGTAGACTCTTACATAATCCACAAGCATATAATCTTCTGTAAAATCCTGCGGAATTTCTCCCGCCCAATCGGCGCTTTCTACAGTAAGTTTTATGTAATTGGGAGTCTGGTTAATGCCGACATTTTTAAAATTGCTTCCGCCGTCAACGCGCCAGAACACAATGTCATCAACATAAAATATATATTCCGCCGGCGTCCATTCAAGCGCGAAGATGTGGTAATCTCCGTCATAAATCTCTACCGGCCTTTCGGAGCCGCCAACTGATTGATGATGCTCCCCGTAGCCGTCCCAATGAAGCGCCGCATTGTACTCTCCGATATGATTTCTGATTGTTTCAACTATATCTATTTCCGTGCCGTCCCTGCCTCCGTTACCGATAGTGCTGACTGTGGGACTCTGCAGCCAGAAAGCGCCCCATGTACCGCGCACTACCGGGAATTTAATTCTCGCTTCGTAATAGCCGAAACTGTTTGCGAATATCAAATCGTAAGGAGGATTCTGCTTTCTTGTTCTTACGCCGCCTGAACGAATCCAGTTTTCCGCGATGGAGGTGTTATTTGACTTTGATGAACCCAGTGCCGGATCGCGCGTGAATCTAATACGTAAATTTCCGCCGCTTACAGATACCATATCATCTCTCCACGAACTGCGTCCCTGCCTGTCCCACTGCGGGCATAAATCCCACTTTGTTCTGTCCAACGTTGTTCCGTCAAACTCATCATTAAAAATTAATCCTTCATATACAGGCGCAATGCTGCATTGACTGGCTGTCATAAAAACCCCCGTTAAAATTATCAATTTTAAAATATTTATAAAGTGCGCGTTTCCCGTGAAATCCTTAATTATTCTTTTCATGCGGAATCTCCATTATATTGAGATAAGATCGTCATATCTAAATCATACATCACAAATGAGTTAGGTGCTTGACAAATATTCCTGTATTGTGTTTATAATGATTTGAACAAGGGCGTTCATCAGAAGGCAGGAGGCGGCGGTCGGCATATCATGTTGATTGACGTTTTTATTTGTTTTCCGATGAACGCCTTTACTTTATAAGGAACATCAAAATGAGTATTTTGGCAAAAAATTATCACTTTAAAGAATTGAATGAAAGAATCAAGAACGCAGGCGAGTATGTTCACATCGAAGATTGTTTCGGGCAGAGATTTATCGGCAGCGCGATGAAGGGGAAAACCCTCGTTATAAACGGAACGCCCGGTAACGCGCTTGGATGTTATCTTGACGGCGCTGAGATTCAAGTGAACGGTAACGCGCAGGACGCTGTAGGCGATACGATGAACGATGGTAAAATTATCATTCACGGAAACGCCGGGGACGCGCTCGGTTATGCTATGCGNGGCGGAAATATTTTTGTGCGCGGAGATACCGGTTACAGGACAGGNATCCACATGAAAGAGTATAAACAAAAAAAACCTGTAATTGTGATCGGTGGAAAGGCAGGGAGTTTTCTCGGCGAATATNTAGCTGGCGGATTGATCATTGTGCTAGGCATCGGAGCGGAAGAAACACACCATGCTCCTGTCGGAAACTTTACAGGGACTGGGATGCACGGCGGAAAAATTTTTATCAGAACGACAAAAAATCTTACAGCTCTTCCGGCGCAGGTTGCCGTTGAAATCGCGGGCGATGATGATTTATTGGAAATCATGCCGTTTGTAAAAGAGTTTGCCGGTTACTTTAATATGGATGCGGCATCTCTTTTACAGGATCAATTTTTTGTGTTAAAGCCAAATGCGAAAAATCCATACAAGCAATTGTATACCGCGAATTAGTTTTATGAAACCGCGTTTAATATTTTATTATAATGCGCTGTCTTCGGCATCGCGAAGTTAAGGTTATCATGTGCGGAATAATCGGTTACATAGGAAGAGAAGACGCGGTTCCCATCATAGTTGACGGATTAAAAAAACTTGAGTACCGCGGATATGATTCCGCGGGTATNGCTGTTTACGGNCAGAACGGCTTNAGCGTTATTAAACAAAAAGGGCGGCTCGCTGTACTTGAAGAACGGTTACAAGACCGCCTGCTTGANAATAAGCCGCTTTCCGGGCATCTAGGCATCGGACACACACGCTGGGCGACTCACGGCGAGCCTTCTGATATAAATTCTCATCCNCATGTCGGAAGCAAAAATAAAATCGCAGTTGTGCATAACGGCATTATAGAAAATTACAAACAATTAAAAGAGCGCCTTATTGACTGGGGCGTGCCTTTTGTTTCACAGACCGACAGTGAAGTAATCGCGCAGCTTGCGGAGCATTACTACAACGGCGATTTAATCGACACGGTTATCAAAGTGTCAAACGCGGTAGAAGGTTCTTACGCTCTCGGCATTATGTGCATTGACGAGCCTGACATTCTGGTCGCGGTAANGAAAGACAATCCGCTGATCATCGGCGTAAGCGAACANGGAAATTTTATCGCGTCTGATGTTCCCGCTGTGTTAAAACACACAAACAAAATTTATTATTTAAACGATAAAGAGATAGCTGTTCTGCGTGACAGCGGCGCCGCATCTTACAGCGCAACTGAAAGCCGCGGCGTAACTGACAGGAGCGTTGAATTTTTTAATCTTGATAAAGAGCCGTTGCAAAAAAATATTGAGACAATAACATGGAGCATGGACAGCGCGGAGAAAGGCGGNTATCCTCATTTCATGTTAAAAGAAATAATGGAACAGCCGAGAGTTCTGCGNGATACAATTAATTCCGCGGTTACCGACGGAAGTAATAANAATATTTTAGATAATATTTGCGTGTCGCGTTATAANAAAATAATTATTACAGCCTGCGGTTCGGCGTATAACGCGGGGGTNACCGCGAAATATGTGTTTGAAAAATTGTGCCGGATATCTGTCGAAGTGGAACTTGCAAGCGAGTTCCGGTACAAAGACGCGATTATCGATAAAAAAACTCTTGTCATCCTTGTCAGCCAGTCGGGAGAAACCGCCGACACAATCGCCGCGATGAGAGAAGCAAAATCCAAAGGAGCGGTATCGCTTTCCATTGTCAATGTTGTCGGCAGCACAATCGCGAAGGAAGCCGATTATTGCCTGTTCACAGCGGCAGGTCCCGAGATTGCCGTAGCGACAACAAAGGCGTTTTCGGCACAGCTTGTTTTACTTTACATTCTCGCGATCCGCTTTGCCGTCAAACTTGGAAAATTATCCAACGCCGAAGAGAAAACGCTGTCCGCGGAAATAAATTCCCTTCCCGATAAAGTTTCAGCAATACTCGAAAAGATTGGTTCAATCCAGATGTACGCTTCCACCTGTGTCGGTTATAAAAGCATTTTCTTTATCGGAAGAAACATCGATTACGCCATCGCGCTTGAAGGATCGCTTAAATTAAAAGAAATTTCTTATATTCACTCTGAAGCGTATGCCGGAGGCGAATTGAAACACGGCACAATCTCGCTTGTAGAGGAAAACACATTGGTCGTCGCGATTTCTAATTGCGCGTATCTATACGGCAAAATAATGAGTAACGCGGAGCAAGTCATGAGCCGCGGCGCGAAAGTGCTTTTAATCGGAAGCTGTCCTGANGCGGAATCNAACACGGAGGATTTAAAATTTTATCACATTGATTTACCGAAGGCCGCGGAATTNTTTTCGCCTTCCCTGTCGGTTATCATTTTACAGCTTTTCAGTTATTATGTAGCGGCNAATAAAGGTTTGGACATTGACAAGCCGCGTAATCTGGCTAAAAGCGTTACAGTTGAATAAATTAAAAAACGAAAATTGATATTTTTAGGAGTGTGTTATGAATGAAGTCCTTGAGTTTGTAAAAGAGAACAATGTCAAATTTGTACGTCTCAGTTTTTGCGATATTTTCGGTTTTCAGAAAAATATTTCCATTATGGCGAATGAATTAAAGTCCGCGTTTGAAAACGGCGTTTCATTTGACGCGCATGTAATCCGGGGGTTCCGCGATATAACGCAGTCGGATCTGTTTTTATTCCCGGACGCGTCAACGCTCGCGGTTCTTCCGTGGCGGCCAGGTCCCGGCAGAGTTATCCGTTTCTTCTGCGACATTAAAACACCTAACGGAGACGCGTTTGAGCATGATACCCGGCTTGTTTTAAAAAATGTCACGGAACGCGCGGAGAAAATGGGTTATGTCTGCAAAGTTGGAGCCGAGTGCGAGTTTTATCTTTTTAAAACAGACGAGAACGGCGAGCCGTCGAACGTTACGCTGGACAAAGGCACCTGCATGGATATTTCTCCAATCGACAAGGGCGAGGATATCCGCCGCGAGATTTGCCTTACGCTTGAGGAAATGGGNATAAANCCNGAAAGCTCTCATCATGAACTTGGACCGGGGCAGAATGAGATTGATTTTAAATTTGATGACGCTGTCGCCAGTGCNGATAATATGCAGACATTCAAAACTGTCGTAAAGGCGATTGCTTCGCGTAACGGNTTGTTCGCGTCTTTTATGCCGAAACCNATTTCGGACGCGCCCGGCAGCGGAATGCATATCAATCTTTCTCTTTATCAGAATGGAAAAAATATTTTTAAAAATGTAAGTGAAGGACACTCAAGAACCGCGGAATGTTTTATCGCGGGAATCCTGGATAAAACGCCTGAAATTACGCTCTTTTTAAATCCGCTCGCCAATTCTTACGAACGTTTTGGAAAATTTGAAGCGCCTAAATATGTGTCGTGGTCTCATCAAAACCGTTCGCAGCTTGTCCGTATTCCTGCGGCATCTGGAGAAAATGTCAGAATGGAACTGCGTTCCCCTGATCCTTCGCTTAATCCGTATCTCGCGTACGCGTTGATTATAAGCGCGGGGCTTGACGGTATCGAAAAAAACATGAGCCTGCCTCCCGCGGTTGATGAAGATCTATATTCGGTGGATAAGGAAAGAACTAAAAATTTCGCGCAGCTTCCCGACACTTTTGATAAAGCAATCGAACTTGCGGAAAAAAGCGGGTTTATTGAAAATGTAATAGGAAAGGATCTCTTGTTGAAATTTATAGAAATAAAAAAGACAGAAGCAAAAGATTTTACCGCTTATACAAAAGCGTATATTGACGGCAAAGATTTATTTTACAATGAAAAATATTTTAACTTTATTTAGGAGCGGAGAAGGCGGCATATAATGGGTAGCTCACAGATGAGCGGCTCGCAGGTGAGCAGAGCCCGCGGTANCAAATTGACGCGTNACGACACTATGCAGCAAAGCATAGCCGCGCTTATTGTTACNAACTCAGAAAAAAATACCGCGCTTTTTTCCGAATGTTTAAACANCGCTTCCATATTTCANATTACCGTCCTCGCNTCCGCGGGAGAAGCGAGGAGAACGCTTCTTGATAAAGATTTTGACATTATAATAATTGACGCGCCGCTCGCGGATGAACCGGGAGAAAGCATGGCGCGTTATATCGCGGAAAAAGGTTTTTCCCAGGTGATTCTCGCCGTTAACAGCGGCAATTTTGACGAGATTTCGGCTGTCTGCCGGGAAGACGGCGTTCTTGTGGTTTCCAAGCCTGTTGACAGGAACTTTTTCTGGGCGGCGCTTTCGCTGGCGGTTTCTGTTAGCTGCAAATTAAAAAGAATGCAGGAAGAAAACGCCATGTTAAAGCAAAAAATTGAAGATATAAGAATTATCGACAGGGCGAAGTGTATGCTTATTTCATACCTTAAACTTACCGAACAGGAATCGCATCGTTTTATTGAAAAACAGGCAATGGATTTACGCTCGACTAAACGGGCAATAGCGGAGGGGATTTTAAAAACATATGCAAATTGATGACAAATTAGGCGAGGAGTGCGCGGTTTTTGGAGTAAGCCTGTATGCCGAGGAAGCGGTCGGAGTGACATATAACGGTCTTCTCGCTTTACAGCATCGCGGGCAGGAAGGCGCAGGCATCGCCGTTTCCAATAACCGCAGTATTATCTGCCACAAAGATGAGGGGCTTGTAAGCGAAGTTTTTTCCGGCGGGGAACTTGCGCGTCTTCCAAAAGGAAAAGCCGCTGTAGGACATACGCGTTACTCGACAACCGGGCAAAGCTGCCGTGAAAACACGGGTCCTTTTGTTACTGAGTACCTGACCGGAAGAATCGCCACAGCGCATAACGGAAACATCACAAACGCGAAGGAGATTCGCGGCGAGCTTGCGAATCTCGGTTTAAACTTTAACGCGACAAGCGACAGCGAAGTTGTCTCGTCTTTGGTGGCGTACTGTATCAATATGGAAAAAAATTCTTTGCAGGGCGTCGCGCACGCCGCGGGTTTACTGCGCGGAGCTTTTTCGCTTGTTATCGTAACAAGTAAAAATAAATTGATAGCGGTGCGCGATCCTTACGGTTTTCGCCCGCTTTGCATCGGTAAGAACGGCATCGGCTGCGCTGTCGCTTCGGAATCCTGCGCCCTTGAAACTTGCGGTTTTGAAATAACGCGCGATGTAAAACCCGGCGAAGTTGTGATGATCGAAAATGGAGAAGTAACTCAAACGCTTTTAATTCAACAGGATAAAACGATTGAATCATCTGGCTGCGGCGGGCTTTGTATTTTTGAATATGTCTACTTCGCGCGCCCTGACTCCGTAATTGACGGATTAAGCGTTTACGAGTCGCGGTACAACATGGGTCTCGCTCTTGCGCGCGAATATCCTGTGGATGCCGACGCCGTCTGCGGAGTTCCCGATTCAGGGCTTGACGCGGCGAGCGGTTACAGCGCGGCTAGCGGCCTTCCGCTTGTTACAGGATTTGTTAAAAACAGATACATCGGCAGAAGTTTCATTTACCCGACGCAGAGTAAACGCGACAGCGCGGTAAGACTCAAGCTGAATCCGTTAGCTGCAAATATCCGCGGAAAGCGGATCGTGCTTGTGGATGACTCGATTGTACGCGGAACGACAAGCGAAAAAATTGTAAAGAGCCTTAAAAACGCCGGAACGAAAGAAGTTCATATGCGCGTATCATCGCCGCCGTTCCGCCACACCTGCCACTACGGAACAGACATCGACAGCGAAGAAAACCTAATCGCCAACAACATGAACCTTGACGACATCTGCCGTAAAATCGGCGCTGACAGCCTGGGTTACATCAGCATAGAAGGGTTAAAAGACGCCTGTAAAAAATGCGCGTTGTCATTCTGCACCGCATGCTTCACAGGCAATACCGACGAGCGGCGGGCGAAGAAAAATGTTTTTGAATGAGCGTGGCCGGAAAATTCGTATGTTGAAATATTTTCATTGATAAGAGATCGGTAGGGATTGCTTTTTTATATTCACTTATGATTTTTATTTTATGAATAATACAGGATTATCCCGCTCAAATTTGTTAAATCGATGAGAAATAACCTCGGAAAGGTCATTCATGATTTTTTCCTGTAGTTCTCCCAGCGTTCCAGCCTCCGGTAAGGGGTAAGATTTGGTTGAAAACAAAGCGGGAGAATCAATTTCCAGCGCGGAAGCAATTCTTTCAAGCATTTCGGGTGTAGGAAAACTTTTTTCGCTTTCAATTAAGGCAATATAATTGGTTGACGTATCCACTTTTTCCGCTAATACCGCCTGTGTAATACCCAAAATATGACGCTGCGCTTTCATATTAAACGATAATAACGATCTTAAACTTGTCATATATGTTAGATTTCTATATTAATTTTATTTATTAATAATTACTTGACAATATATGTAAAACATATTAATATTATGCTAATAACAAATAAATACAATTATTGGAGTTTTATTATGATGAAGAATGGCAAGTTGATAGGATTTCTCTCTTTTTTTTTAATGATTGGGGTTTGTTTCTGGGCATGTTCTGAGAGTGAGCGTGAGAAACCAGAGCATACTCATAATTGGGGTGCATGGACAGTAACAGTTCCCGCCACTTGTATCGATGATGGCGAAGAAACAAGAGTTTGCGCACTTGACGCTTCACATATAGAAACACGTATTTTTTCTTCCCCAAATGCGCATGAGTGGCAATGGGCAGCAAAAATTTCTCCAACAATTACTGCGGACGGTGAAGACGCAGGTGTTTGTACCTTAAACGCCTCGCATACCACAACCAGAACAGCATACGCTATAGGTACTATAGGACTTGCGTATCAATTGATAGACAACAATACCGCATATAGCGTTTCAAAAGGTACTGTAAACAGCGGTGAAGTCTTTATACCGGCCTTTCGTTTATACAATGGGGAGTATTTACCGGTAAAGGAAATAAGTAAACAGGCCTTTTTTTTCTCATATTATAGTATGTCTGGCTTTACCTCTATATCATTTGCAAAAAATAGTCAGCTTACATCCATTGGCAGCGATGCCTTCTACTATGCACGATTAACTGAGATAACACTGCCTGAAGGTATTACGTCTATTGGTAAATCTGCATTCGGATATTGTGTTGGTTTAACTCAGATAACACTACCTGATAGTCTTACATCCATTGGTGAAACTGCATTCTTTCAATGCTATAGTTTGACTGATATAACACTGCCTAAAGGTCTTACATCCGTTGGTTCAAGAGCATTCGATAGTTGTACAAGTTTGACTGAGATAACGCTGCCTGAAGGTATTACGTCCATTAATGGTGCTTTCCAATATTGTACAGGTTTGACTGAGATAATATTGCCTGAAGGTATTACGTCCATTGATTATGCTTTCACGGGTTGTACAGGTTTGACTCAGGTAACACTGCCTGAAAGTATTACGTCCATTAATGGTGCTTTCCAATATTGTACAGGTTTGACTGAGATAATACTGCCTGAGGGTCTTACATCAATTGGTCAATATGCATTCATGGATTGTACAGGTTTGACTGAGATAACACTGCCTGAAGGTATTACGACCATTGGTGATTATACGTTCAATGGCTGTACAAGTTTGTCTGAGATAATACTGCCTGAAGGTATTACGACCATTGGTGATTATACGTTCTATGGCTGTACAAGTTTGTCTGAGATAATACTGCCTGGAAGTATTACATCTATTGGTGAATCTACGTTTTATGGTTGCACAGGTTTGACTCAGATAATATTGCCTGGAAGTATATCATTCATCGGTAGGTCTGCTTTCAGAGACTGCACTCAGCTTACGAAAATCACTATTCTTGCTGTTACGCCGCCATTACTGCAAGACATTTATGGTAATAAAAGTATTTATGTGTTTCAAAATACAAGTCCTGATCTTGCTATAAAAGTACCTGCCGCCAGTTACGCTGCTTATATACAGGCTGACGGCTGGAGTGATTATTGGCAGAGAATCAGTGGTATGTAATTGATTGGTGGTAATTAATATTTTTATTACATGAAGGAAAAAATGACAAATAAAATTCCCTTGTTTTTAATACTGACGTTTGTATTTGGAATGATGTTTGCCGGATGTGATGAAGATGGTTCGATTATTAATTCTACAATTACATTTAACAGTGTAACAGCCAATGGTTCATTATTGGAAACAACAACACAGCTAACATTAATATTCAGTCAGCCAATTCTGAATTTTTCCGTTAATAATATTACATTAAACGGTATAACCGGCATTAAAAAAGATAATCTTAGTAATTACGGAACAAGTTATACTCTGGAAATCAACGGCTTTACCGATGGAGGTATTTTGAGTGTAGCTGTTAATAAACCGGGATATATAATAAATAACTCAATAAAAACAGTTAACATATTTTGTGGCGGACTCAATGGCATACTGATAAAAAGAGAATCAATAATTAATAGAGAATTAATTGATGTTGGTTTTAATCAATATGAATTGGTATTTATTCATAAAATCGGTGAAATAAGAAACGCGTTTGTTGGCTTTCTAACTCCCATGGATATGTATTATACAGGTATTTCAGAAGCTCAAATAACATATAGAAAATCTACATCTGTTACGGCTGCTGAAGAACAATCCACTACTATTGTAGAAT
Organism: Treponema sp.; assembly: GCA_009786625.1. Lineage (GTDB taxonomy): Bacteria > Spirochaetota > Spirochaetia > Treponematales > Breznakiellaceae > WQXQ01. The sequence goes on along the minus strand of WQRT01000009.1, from coordinate 14,972 downwards.
ATAACACAATTACAAATGGATTATCTGTGAGCGCGTCCGTAGATACTATTATTAGCAGCTTAATTTTTGATCTTGGATATACACTATCATTAGAAAATACTCAGGGAATAGAAACAACATATGGTAAATCTATTGCCGCGCAAATTTTAGAATCATCTGATTATACATACACGTTAAGTCCTGCGATGGGAGCCGGAAGATATACAATTGTCGGGACAATGGATTATACGATTTATCAATTAACGAGATATAATTTAAATACGAATCGAATTATCGGAGAACCTGTAATTTTCTTTGCAGCTTCAAAAGAAAATTCCAGGATGGTTTTGCATTTGGTTAAGGGAAATGATGAAATTTTATCTCTTTCGTATGTTACAGATAAAATGATTCCGGTTATCCCTTCTGTTTCAAATATCACCCAATGGGAAATTAGTAGAGCATTAGTATTTGCAAGAGAAAAAACACAGAATGTATATGAAGTTATATGGGGTAATAATTTTTCACAAAATGGAGAATTTGGATCATCTGGATGGCATACATATGATAAATTAGATACATTTCTGGAACCAAGCGGTGGTATTGCAGGAAATATTCCAATAGAGTTATTAACAGCGTATGGTTTTACTGATTTTAGCGTAAGATTGAATTATTCATGGAATAGCATCAATAGAAATAATATAGAAATGATGTTTAAATTCGTAAACAAAACTACAGGAGAACAATTCGGAGAAACACCCAATACGACAGGTTCATTTATATTTGGAGGTGCAAACAACAAATTTGATCTTTCAAGACTAAGAAGAAGTGAAACAATTGTAGTAGATATGCGGCATAAAAAAAAGAGTGGATGGGATGGAATTCTGCCATTAGGTTACGGCATATCAATATCTAACGGAAGGATGTATACAATAACTTTTGAATAATTTGAGGGACCGCCGAAATAACTGCGCAATTCTCTATTTGTAAAATTATTATCTACACATGGAACCCGTCAGCAATAACTGAAATTTTCTGAATCGAAGATTTCGTTTTAACGGCAAGTTCAGATACGCCCTGAGCGCCGTTATTAATATTTTTTATGCCGTCTGACATTTCTTTTATGCGGGCCATGATATCTGTTGCGCTTGCTTTTAATGCTTCGATTTCCCTCAGCATGACGGAACTGCCTTGACCTATTTCGCGCGAACCTTCATTGACCTTATCTGTGTTATCATTCATTATCCGCAAAGAATTGACAACCTGCTCCGCGCCGATTTTTTGTTCACGGACAGCGTTGTTTACCTCATGAACCAGCCTGCCTGTTTGGTCAATACGGTTAGTCACATCGATAAAAGCGTTTGTTGAAGCCTCAGAGTCTTTAACGATNTGATCAATAGTTAGAACAATTTGTTTTANTTCGGTGCCGATTTTTTTTGANTCNTCCGTGGAATTAATGGCAAGCTGGCGTATCTCGTCGGCTACTACGGCGAATCCCTTACCTGCTTCCCCGGCATGCGCCGCTTCGATGGCAGCGTTCATTGCCAAAAGATTGGTCTTTGCGGCGATGGTTGCTATGATTTTATTAGCGTCCTGTAAATCCTGCGATTGCACTACGATTGTACGTATACGTTCGGCGCTTTCCTTTTGAATGTTGCTTCCCTTATGAGAGGACTCCCCGACAGTTTTAAATTGCGATTCCATCTTTTCCGTAACAGCGCTGATCGATGTAATGTTTCCGACCATTTGTTCAACCGCCGCGGACGCGTCATTCATGCTTGATGTTTGAACAACGATTGATTCATCCAGCGCCTTGATGCTGTCAGAGATCCGCCTTACCGCCTGTGACGAAGTGTTTACGCTTTCCATCTGGCCTCTGGTTTTATCCAGTACCTGCTCCGCCGCTACCGACATCTGTCCTACGGAAGCCGCCATACCAGCGGCGTTTTCGTCCAGCCGGTTCCCGACATGGATAAGATCATCCTTCCCGCTTTTAATATCATGAATTCCCTCGCTTAAATGATTGCTGAATGAATTCACCATTCCGGCGACAGTACCCAATTCATCTACCGAACAAACTGTAATGCGCCGTGTTAAATCTTTCTGTTCCGAAGACAGGTTTTCAAGCTGATCGATAATCGAAGTGAATAAAATTGACGCGTTCTTTTTTAAATTAATACTTAACAGCGAAACGCAAAAAAATACTATGATGACCGGAATAAGCAGAGTCAGCCAATCGCCTCCCTTAAAATTTTCAATATCTCCGCCTGCTTTTATTATGCTTAAAAAAGTTACAGAGACGGCGAATGTCAGCGCCATTAAAACGGCAGCCATGGGGATTATCATCGCTTTAAGTTCCTGCCGTTTTTCGCGAAGCTCTCTCGGGTAAACCAAGAAATTTTTCGCTATTAAACTTTTCGAAACAAGACCGTCGCTTACTACATAAATAAATGTTCCGACTAACATACCAAAAGCCAGTGACGCCAGAAAAAGCGGGCCCCTCATGCTTTCCTGGATTGGCAGGTATCCCTGGACAATATATACACAACCCAGAAAAAAGGCGTGGATCAGCACATTTAAAGCAATCATTTTTATCGGTATTGATCCGATTTTTTTTAGCAATTCCAAATACACCTTTTCCTCATTGCTTCCGCTCTTCATTTTTTTAAAGAATGAGGCGCCGAAGCACCCGGCGTTTCGTCCCAGAATAACGCAATAAACNGCAAGAAAAGCCAAAGCCGGTACGCCGAGCNTGACTATTATCTGCGATAAGGCGATGTCAAAATAAATCAGTAAAAGGAAATCCGCCGCCGCCATAAAAAGCCCGGTAAAGAAAACCAGCGCCATAAACGAATACATAAATTTATTGTTTTTCATTTTTTCGCTCCATGATATTTAAATACTAACATTTTTCCAAATAAAAACAAGTATGGTTTCATTTACCGGCGTGAATTCATAGCTGGACAAAATCTCCCCTTTTCTTCATACTGATACTGGCAAATAATATTCAATTTGACGCCAAGCGCCAGCATATATTGAGGAAAAAATGAGCAGTACGAACGATGAAAAAGCATACCTGATCTTGGAAAACGGCAAAGTATTTGAAGGCAAATTCTTCGGAGCGCGGGGGGAAGTGACGGGGGAAATCGTTTTTACCACCGGAATGACAGGCTATCTTGAAACGCTTACAGACCCCAGTTANTACGGTCAAATTGTTCTGCAGACATTTCCNCTGATTGGAAACTANGGCATTATCCCCCATGATTTCGAAAGCGAAAATGTCCACATGAAAGCCTACATCGCGAAATATCCGTGTAAGACTCCGTCCAATTTCAGAAGCGGGAATGACATTGACTCATTTTTAAAAGACAGCGGCATCGTCGGCATGTGCGGAATTGATACACGCGCTCTTACAAAAATTATCCGCATGAACGGCGTAATGAACGGAAAAATTACCGCGTTAAAACCAACAGACGCGGATATCGAAGAAATTAAAAAATACACGGTCGTTAATCCGATTGCGCAGGTATCGAAAAAAGGCTTCGTGAAAATCGGGGAAGGCAAACGGCGGATCGCGTTAATGGATTTCGGCGCGAAACGCGGCATCGCAAAATCGCTTGCGGCAAGAGGCTGTGAGGTGACAATATTTGCGCATAACACTCCGGCGGATGAGATTTTAAAAATAAATCCGCACGGCATTATGTTGAGTAACGGTCCCGGCGATCCCGCCGACAGCGGCAATAAAGTGATTATCGAAACTATCAGCGCTCTTTTTAAAACATGCATCCCTATTTTTGGAATCTGTATGGGGCATCAGCTTATGGCGCTCGCGAACGGTTATAAAACAAGAAAATTGAAATTCGGACACCGCGGAGCGAATCAGCCTGTAAAAGAAATTAAGACAGGCGGCATTTTTATAACAAGCCAGAACCACGGCTATGAAGTTATCAGCGATAACAGTTCTTTTGTAAATGTCAATGACGGCACTTGCGAAGGTATTGATTACGGCGTCTCATTCTCGGTGCAGTTTCACCCTGAAGCAAGAAGCGGCCCGCTTGATACGGGGTTTTTATTCGACAGATTTATGGAAAGGATAGACAAATATGCCGCTAAATAAAGATATTAAAAAGGTATTAGTAATAGGTTCAGGTCCGATTGTAATCGGGCAGGCCGCCGAGTTCGATTACGCCGGAACACAGGCTTGCCGCGTGCTCCGCGAAGACGGCATTGAGATTGTTCTTATCAATTCAAACCCCGCGACAATAATGACAGATAACAATATCGCAGACATAATTTACATCGAGCCGTTGACGCTCGCGACCGTTAAACGCATTATCGAAAAAGAACGCCCGGACAGCATTTTATCGGGTCTTGGCGGACAGACCGGATTGACATTATGTATGCAGCTCGCCCGCTGCGGTTTTCTGGATAAATACAATGTGCGCCTTTTGGGATCATCGCCGCAGACCATCGACAAAGCCGAGGACAGAAAAATATTTAAAGAGACGATGGAAAGCATCGGGCAGCCGTGCGTTCCGTCCGTAATCGCGACAGATATTGAAACAGCGGTAAAGTTCGCGAACGAGATCGGCTACCCTGTGATTATCCGCCCCGCGTTCACATTGGGTGGCACAGGAGGCGGCAGCGCGGAGAACGAGGAAAAACTGCGCGAAATTGCGCATAACGGACTTGCTCTTTCTCCCATCAGGCAGATACTCGTGGAAAAATCAATCGCGGGTTGGAAAGAAATTGAATTTGAAGTAATCCGCGACCGCGCGGGTAATGTGATAACTGTCTGCTCAATGGAAAATATCGATCCTGTAGGCATACACACAGGAGACAGCATTGTAATAGCGCCATGCGTAACTCTCGCGGACAAGGAATACCAAATGCTGCGGATAGCGTCGCTTGATATCGTAAAAGCGTTAGGTGTCGAAGGCGGCTGTAATGTCCAGCTTGCGATGGAACCGAACAGCTTCGAGTACGCCGTAATCGAGGTTAATCCCCGCGTTTCCCGTTCTTCCGCGCTCGCAAGCAAAGCGACAGGTTATCCGATAGCGAAAGTCGCCGTAAAAATCGCAATCGGCTACACGTTAGATGAAATTATTAACGCTGTGACAGGCACAACTTACGCCGCTTTTGAGCCTACAATAGATTATGTCGCCGTCAAATTTCCAAAATGGCCTTTTGACAAATTCGTGTACGCCAGCAATGAACTTGGAACGCAGATGAAAGCGACAGGCGAAGTAATGGCAATCGCCGACACCTTCGAAGAAGCGTTGATCAAAGCCGTGCGCGGCGCGGAAATCGGCTTAACAGGCTTGGAACTGCCGCGCCTCGCCGCGAAATCCACCGCAGAAATACGCGGAATGTTGAACAAAGTAACTGACGAACGCCTGTTTGTGCTGTACGAAGCCGTCAAACGCGGCATCAGTATTGATGAATTATATCAGATAACAAAAGTAGACAAATGGTTTTTAAACTGCATAAATAATATTTATAATGATGCTAAAACCTGTCCCCTATCCCCTAACCCCTATCCCCTGATTTACAAGATGGTTGACACCTGCGCCGCTGAGTTTGAGGCGAAGACGCCGTATTTTTACTCCATCCTAAACGGCGGAGAAAACGAAGCGCTTCCGTTTATACAAAAAAGTGTTAAACAGCGCATTGTGGTTCTTGGTTCAGGTCCGATACGGATAGGGCAGGGCATCGAGTTCGATTACGCGTGTGTTCATTGCGTGTGGACGCTAAAAAGCATGGGTTATGAAGTAATTGTTATTAACAATAACCCTGAAACTGTTTCCACCGATTTTGATACCGCCGACAGGTTGTACTTCGAGCCGCTTCACATTGATGATGTAATGAGCATAATCGAAATTGAAAAACCAATCGGCGTAATTGTCGCGTTCGGCGGCGGCACGGCAATCAAACTGACAAAGAAGCTGCACAAACGCGGCGTGAAGATCATCGGCACGCCTGCGGACAGCATCGACATCTGCGAAGACAGGGAACGTTTTGACGCGCTTCTTGAAAAGTTAAAGGTGAAACGCCCGAAAGGTTTCGGCGTAATGACAGAGGCGCAGGCGCTCGAAGCCGCTGACAAACTTGGGTTCCCTGTTCTTATGCGCCCTTCATACGTGCTTGGCGGGCAGAATATGATCATCGCGTTCTCGCCTGAAGACATTAAAGAATACATGGAAATAATTCTCCGCCAGACGCAGGACAATCCAGTTTTAATTGATAAATATTTAAGCGGACGCGAAATTGAAGTTGACGCGATCTGCGACTTGTCTGAAAACGGGGGAGATGTACTCATCCCCGGCATCATGGAACATATTGAGCGAACCGGCGTTCATTCAGGTGACAGCATCGCCGTGTACCCTGCGCTCAATATCGATGATGAGTTAGCTGAAAATATTTTTAATATAACAAAGAAACTCTGCACGGCTCTTGACGTTAAAGGGCTTGTCAATATCCAGTATGTGCTTTATGAAAATGATATTTATGTGATCGAAGTAAATCCGCGCGCGTCACGAACGGTTCCATATATCAGCAAGGTGACAGGCGTTCCGATGTGCGAGCTTGCGACAAAAGTAAGCATGGGAGAAAGATTGTCAGACCTTGGTTACTCAAGCGGCATCGCGAAAATTCCTCCTTACATCGCCGTTAAAGTTCCCGTCTTTTCGTTTGAAAAACTCGCCGGTCTTGATACGCACCTTGGTCCTGAAATGAAATCTACAGGCGAAGTATTAGGTATTGGAAAAAATCTTGAGGAAGCTTTATACAAGGGGCTTGCCGCAGCCGGTTACAAAATGAAAAAAACCGGCGGTGTGCTTTTAACAATCCGCGACGGCGACAAGGGCGAGATCATCGGCATGGCGCAGAAGTTCACAAGGCTTGGGTTCACCCTTTACGCGACACGGGGCACCGCGCGTTTCCTTTCCAAAAAAGGTTTTACGGTTGAACCGATTGATAAAATATGCGATAACCCGAACGAAAACACAGAAACGCTTCTTGCCGGCGGAGGAATAAGCTACATCATCTCGACATCAGAAAAAGGAAGAGACCCCGCGTTTGACGATGTGAAGCTCCGCAGAAAAGCGGTGGCGCTGGGCGTACCATGTTTGACATCGATCGATACAGCTAACGCGCTGGCTGATTCTTTGCTTTCTGATTACACCGAAACAAATACGGAGCTTGTAGACATTAATAATTTGCGGGAAAGCCGCGTAAAACTTCCGTTTACAAAAATGCACGGAACCGGCAACGATTATATTTACATTTGCTGCATCGGCATGAATATCAATTCGCCTGAGTCGCTTTCAGTACTGTTGTCAAACCGGCACAGGGGAATCGGCGGCGAAGGCATTGTGCTGATTCTTCCTTCCGATGTTGCGGACGCGAAAATGAGAATTTTCAATCTTGACGGCAGTGAAGGCGCGATGGCGGGGAACTCCATCCGCTGCGTCGCGAAATATCTTTATGACAATGACATTGTTAAAAAAAGAAATATGCGCATCGAGACGAGAAGCGGAATCAGAGAACTGTTCCTTATCACCAGAAACGAAAAAGTTTCTTCGGTAAGAGTAAACATGGGAAAGGCGCGGCTTCACCCCGGGGAAATACCCGTGAATCTTTCAGGCGAAAATATTATAGCGAGAAAAGTTTTAATCGCTGACAAGGAATATGAAATTACCTGCGTTTCGGTTGGGAATCCCCATGCCGTTGTTTTCCATGACAGAATAGACAAAATCGATCTCGGCGTTATCGGTCCGTTATTCGAAAACAATTCGCTCTTCCCGGACAGAGTGAACGTCGAGTTTGTCGAAATCATGGACAGGAACCATTTGAAAATCCGCGTTTGGGAACGGGGCAGCGGCGAAACGCAGGCCTGCGGAACCGGAGCTTGCGCCGCGGTAACAGCCGCTGTTCTTAACGGCCACTGCGAAAAAGGCAGGGACATCAAAGCGCAGCTCCCCGGCGGAGAACTTATCATTAATTACACCGACGAAACTATTTACATGACAGGAGACTGCGTGAAAATTTTTGACGGAGTTGTCGAGATATAAACGGGATTAACAAGCCGGACGGAGACTTTACAACACAGGCAAGTTTGGACATAATAAATTATGGAACCGCGGGTCAGGGAAAAATCTTCCAGCAAAACCACAGAGAAACTCAAGGAACCGGAGCAGTTCAAGGTTATACTTTTAAACGATGATTACACATCTATGGATTTTGTTGTCGAAATATTAATGACGATCTTCCATAAAAGCGAGTCAGACGCGGCAAAAATAATGCTTGATGTTCACAAGAAAGGCAAGGGGCTGGTCGGTATCTACACATGGGATATCGCGGCGACCAAAGTTGAACAGGTACACGCGGCCGCAAGAGCGAATGAATTTCCTCTTTGCTGCGTTGTGGAACCTGCCTAATTTTATAGAAAGACAGCGTTTTTTACTGTATAATTACATATAGAGGACATAAATGAAAATTTCCGGCCATGTACAGGCGATTATTGACGCGGCATACAACGAAGCTAAAATTAGAAAACACGAATACTTGACGCCGGAGCATATTTTGTATGCGGCCTTGGCATTTGACGAAGTTCAGGGTGTATTGTTTTCCTGCGGCGCCGACCTTGAACAGATTAAACACGGAATGGAAAATTTCTTTGAGCAGAAAATGCCTGTGACTTCCGGCGAACCGACAAAGACAGTCGGTTTTCATAACATTATTGAGCGCGCGCTAGTTTATTGCAGATCCGCGCAGAAAGAAATGATCGATGTTGCGGACATTCTGGTTTCTCTCTATGACGAGGAACGCTGCTACAGCGGCTATTATCTGCGTAAAGCCGGAATTAAAAGGCTTGAGTTGTTGCAGACATTGTCCCACAGTTTTTCCGAGAAAGATTCCGGCGCGAAAGTTCCCGAGGACGATCAATCTGACGGTCAGAAGAGAGCTAATAAAAAAAGTATTCTTGAACGTTACTCGATTGATCTAACGGCTCTTGCCCGCGAAAAAAAATTGGATCCTGTTATCGGCAGGGAAGATGAACTTGATCGTACGGTGCAGGTTCTCTGCCGCCGTTTAAAGAACAACCCCATCCATGTCGGAGATTCCGGCGTGGGAAAAACGGCTATCACCGAAGGTCTTGCTCAGAGAATTGTCGAAGGCAAAGTTCCCCCGGTTTTACGCGGGTTTTGCATTTTGTCCCTCGATATGGGCGCTCTTGTCGCGGGTACCAAGTACCGCGGCGACTTTGAAGAAAGGGTTAAGCGCGTTGTTGAGGAAATGCTGAAAAAAGAAAAAGCGATTCTTTTTATTGACGAGATTCACACTCTTGTCGGCGCGGGTTCCGTTTCCGGCAACGCTCTTGACGCTTCCAATTTGTTAAAACCAGCTCTTACATCCGGCAAACTGCGCTGTATCGGTTCAACGACTCACGAGGAATATAATAAATATTTTGAAAAAGACAGAGCGCTTTCACGGCGGTTTCAGAAGATCGATATAAACGAACCATCACAGGAAACAGCAATCGAGATCCTTAACGGTTTAAAATCCAAATACGAAGATTACCATCAGGTGCATTACAGCGACGAAGTTGTGGAAACTGCAGTGCGCCTCTCCGCTCAATTTATCACGGAACGCCGCCTGCCGGATAAAGCCATAGATGTAATTGACGAAGCCGGAGCTTACGCGCGTATCGAAGCGTACAAGAAACAGGAAAATGAAGAGACCGCGACAGATAATATTACCGAAAACAAAGCTGCGGAAAATTTCGTACTGCATGATGATCTTATCACAGTGCAGAATGCACAGACGGAAAAAATCGAAATCAGTCTTCCTGTAATCGAAACTGTCATTTCTAAAATCGCGCGTATTCCTCACAGGTCTGTCGGGGAAAGCGAAAAAGATAAATTAAAAGCTCTGGAAGAAAGATTAATGCAGCGTATCTTCGGACAGGGAGAAGCTGTGGCTGCCGTGGTGAAGGCGGTCAAGCGGTCAAGAGCCGGTTTCCGCGCGGAAGGAAAACCTGTAGCGAACTTTCTCTTTGCTGGTCCCACCGGTGTCGGGAAAACAGAGCTGGCGCGGCAGCTTGCTCAAATACTCGGCATCACAATGCTGCGTTTCGACATGAGCGAATACCAGGAGAAGTACACGGTCTCGCGCCTTATCGGATCGTCACCGGGATATGTCGGTTATGAAGACGGAGGCCAGCTTACTGACGCTGTCCGCAAGCAGCCTCATGCTGTTGTTCTTCTTGATGAAATTGAAAAAGCGCACAGCGATATCTTTAATATACTCCTCCAGATAATGGATTACGCCACCCTTACCGACAATCAGGGGCGGAAGGCTGACTTCCGCAATGTAATTTTGATAATGACAAGCAACGCCGGAGCAAGGGAAATCGGTAAGGGACTCATCGGCTTCGGCGATCGTGTAATGGACGACAGCGCGGTAGACAGCGCGGTAGAAAAACTTTTTACCCCCGAGTTCAGAAACCGGCTTGACGCCGTTGTTCGTTTCGGACATCTTTCGCGCGATATAATGATCTCGATTGTCCGCAAAGAGCTTGATGCCTTCGCCGTGCAGCTCGCTGAAAAGAATGTAACACTTACCGTTACGGACTCCTGCGTGGATAAACTAGCAGAGGAAGGCTACAGCCGGGAGTTCGGCGCGAGAAACGCCGGGCGCCTTATCGAAGATAAAATAAAAAGTTTCTTTGTGGACGAGGTGCTCTTTGGCAGATTATCCGAAGGCGGCAGCGCCTGTGTCGACTGGCGTGACGGTTATTGTTTAGATATTCCTGAAACACCGGAGCATCTGCAGGATTGTAAATCGGAACTCCGATCGGAGAACCGATCGGAACTCCGAGTTGAACTTGCGTAATGGCAAATAAACCATCATATGTATCCGGTCCTGATCCTGATTTTCCCCGGCTTGACGAATCAGTTTATTTTCCGTTCAGAGACCCAATAGGGTGGGACGGCGATATCGTCGCAGTCGGTGGAAATCTATCGCCGGGAATGCTGCTCTCAGCATATGAACAGGGAATTTTCCCCTGGTATAACCCGGGGGATCCTGTACTATGGCAGTCGCCAGATCCTCGTTGTGTTATTTTTCCTGATAAGCTGCACGTTTCAGTATCTATGAAAAAAATTCTTAAAGCCCGCAGGTTTGATATTAAATTTGATAATGATTTTTTTGGTACAATCAGCGGCTGCGCCGGGATGTATCGTCCGGGGCAGGGCGGTACATGGATTACTCAGGATATAATTGACGGTTACATGGAACTACATCAGCTTGGCTGGGCACATTCCGCGGAAGCATGGTTTGACGGAGAGCTTGCCGGAGGCTGTTACGGCGTATTGATGGGCAAAGCGTTTTTCGGCGAATCAATGTTTTCAAAAAAAGCGAACGCGTCCAAGGCGGCTTTCCTAAGCCTCGCCGCGATGCTTTTTCAAAACGGGCTTGCGTTCATTGACTGCCAGGTTCCAACGCCGCATCTTCTCAGCATGGGCGGCGAAGTCATGCCGAGAAAGAATTTCTTAAAATTATTAAGGCAGAATAAAATTTCCCGCTCTCAAATTCCTGTTTCACTTTAATTAAAATTCTACGCTTCGCGCAGGAACGCGATATATCCCTTATATGTCGTGTATAAATCGATCTTACTGATTACTTCAAACGGCGAATGCATGGATAAAACCGGAACACCGCAGTCAAGCACATCCATGCCGAGGTTAGCGGCGTATAGCGCGATTGTTCCGCCGCCGCCTTTGTCAACTTTTCCAAGCTCTCCGCTCTGCCACTGTATTTTATTTCTGTTGAGGATCGCCTGAACCTTCGCGACAAACTCCGCGTTGGCATCGCTTGCTCCGTACTTGCCGCCTGAGCCTGTATATTTTTCCAATACGATCCCCCTGCTGATGTACGCGGCATTTTTTTTGTCAAACACTCCCGAATATGTCGGGTCATAGGCCGCGTTGACATCGGCTGACAACATGGCACAGTTTGAATAGCAGGTTTTAAGATCGGCGGTCGAACCTCCGCAAAGGAGCGTAAGAAAATTTTCGAAGTTAAGCGATCTCGCTCCTGTGTTTCCCGCGGAACCTGTTTCCTCTTTATCGGAGAAGTAACACACAAGCGTTTTAACAGGCGCACTTTTCTCCGCTGATGAAGCCCGCGCTTCTGTCTCCGCTTTCGCGCCGCCTTCGTTCGCGATTGTGATCAATGCCTGAAGAGCAGGGTACGCGCAGCATCTGTCGTCATGTCCGTACGCGCCGATTAAACTGCGGTCGAGTCCGACATCGCTTGCCTTAAAAGCCGGAACAAATTCAATTTCCGCGCTTGTAAAATCTCTTTCCGTGATGCCGTACTTTTTATTTAATAGATCGACAAGCGCGAGTTTTACTTTTTCTTTTTCATCTTTATCGTTATATGGGCGGGAACCCGCGAGAATATCAAGGTCTTCACCTTCGACCGCTTCTGATGCTTTCTTCGCCATCTGATCTTTAGCAAGATGGGGCAATAGGTCTGTAACCGTAAAGACAGGATCGCCAGGTTCCTCACCGATCTTAACCGTCATCTTTTTTCCGGATTCATTTACAAATACGCCGTGCATCGCCAGCGGAATTGTCGTCCATTGATACTTTTTAATTCCGCCGTAGTAGTGAGTGTCAAAGAGCGCAAGATCTGAATCTTCGTAAAGCGGATTCGGTTTTAGATCGAGGCGCGGAGAATCAAGGTGCGCTCCAAGAATATTGCAGCCTTCGGCGGCGGGCTTTTTCCCGATAACCGCCGCGAGAACAGACTTGCCGCGTATGTTCCTGTAAATTCTCATGCCCGGTTTTAATTTTTTATCCTGTGCCGCGTCAATGTTTATAAATCCGTTTTTATCAAGAAGCCCGCAGATCGCTTCAGTACATTCTCGTTCTGTTTTCCCGTTGTCGAGAAATTTTTTATAAGAAGAGGCAAGCTCCTCAATTTCTTTTTCGGTTTTTTTATCAATATCTTCCCAGCAATTCTTTTGTTTAAAAAGAAGTTTTTCCGATAACTTTTCTTTTTTACTTTTTTCCGCTTTTGCCATAATTGTCTCCTGTGTTTTCCAATGTTAATTATTGTTTCGTTTAATCTATTTATGATACAATAAATCCCATGATTATACGAGACCGCTACGCGCCTTCTCCCACGGGGCTTCAGCACATAGGCGGAATAAGGACAGCGCTTTTTAATTATCTTTTCGCTCGTTCTCATGCCCGTGGTAATGAGAGCGGCAGGTTCATCCTCCGGCTTGAGGACACGGACAGAACACGTTCCGAGGACATTTATGTTCAGAATCTCTACGATACTTTCAACTGGCTTGGCATCAGGTGGGATGAAGGTCCTGACACCGGCGGAGAGTACGGCCCTTATATCCAGTCGCAGCGATCCGATCTGTATAAAAAATACGCGCAGGAATTGATCGGCAAGGGACAGGCGTATTATTGCTTTTGTTCCGCCGAAAGGATCGAAGAAGTCCGTAAGCAACGCGAAGCCGCTCATTCATCCGAGTCAGGCTACGATCGTTTATGCCGCAGTATTGATCCGCCGGAAGCCGCAAGAAGAGCCGGTTCAAGCGAACCCTGCACTATCAGATTAAAAATTCCGCTGAGCGAGACAACCCGCTTTCACGATCACTTACTCGGTGATATCGAATGGAAGAACGATGATGTCAATCCCGATCCAGTGCTTTTAAAGTCCGACGGGTTCCCGACCTATCATATTGCGAATGTGGTTGATGATCATTTAATGAAAATAACTCACGTGCTTCGTGCTCAGGAGTGGCTTGCGTCCACGCCTCTGCATGTGATTATGTACCGCGCTTTCGGCTGGGAGCCGCCTGAGTTCTGCCACCTTCCGATGGTGATGGGGCAAGACGGTAAAAAACTTTCCAAACGCCACGGCGCGACAAGCATTGACGAATTCCGTAAGCAGGGATATCTTCCTGCCGCGCTTTTAAATTACATTGCGTTACTCGGCGCTTCGTATGAAGAAGGAAAGGAAATCTACACGCTGGAGGAATTGGCGCAGCGCTTCAGTCTTGAGAAACTAAATAAAGCGCCTGCGGTTTTTGATTATAAAAAACTTGAATGGTACAACGGGCAGTACATCAGAATGATGAATGATGATGAGCTGGCGCGGCTTTGCCTGCCTTACGCTGTAGAAGCCGGATTGTTTGATGAAGAAACTCACACGGAGACACAGAGACGCGAGGGCAAAATTGAAGGACGACAGCCGTCTGAGAAACAATATGAGGTATTTCTTTCTTCGATGTCATTAATCAAGGAGCGGCTTGTTTTTTTAAGCGAAGCGCCTGCGAGGATAACTTACCTGTTTAATGAACCCAAGATTCCGCCGGAGGAAGAATTTATTCCCAAGAAGTGCGATCTATCAAAGACGATAGAACTATTGCAAATCGGACTTGAATTAGTACGCCCGATGGCTGAAGCGGCAAGTGATGAAGACGCGGAAAATTTAATCAAGGCAGAAGCTGAGAAACGCGGCGTTAAACTCGGCGATTTGATGATGCCTCTCCGCGTTGCAATCACAGGCAGCCGCGTTAGTCCTCCGCTTTTCGGTTCGCTCCGCCTTCTTAGAGCGGATCGTTCCGTTGAACGTGTAAGGCGTGCGCTTAATAGTTTAAACGGATAGACTTAAGCTCCAAAACCAAAGACGGCTCCGACTGTAAACGATCTTGAACCTGCATCAAAGAGATCATTAAAAATTAAATCGAGCAGTACTTTAAAATGATTCATGCCGGGAATGGTAGATAGATCGATTCTGAAACCTGTGTTCAATATTCCGCGATGCCATGCCGAGCCTGTTCCGTGTGTCAGGTTGTTAGTCCAAGCATTATCGCTGTAACTGAAATTCGCGAAATCAATTATCCAGTGGACAGCGTTTCCAAAAACATCCGGGAATAAAATAATATCGAATCCCATGCCAAAATC
>WQRT01000008.1 GCA_009786625.1 Treponema sp. | reverse complement strand
TCCCTGCATTTTTTATTCAATGTCGCCGAACACGCCGCGATAACAGGTTTTTGATTCTTTAATTTTCGTTTTAAAAGATCGCATAACTCATTTGTCTCTTCNAGCATCTCNCCGCTTATAAGACGATCCGCTTCGTCAAAAACAAGAAATTGCAGATTATTAAGATTAATAATTCCTTTTCTCGCGAGAACAAGTATTCTATTCANATTTCCGGCGATAATACAAGGNNTTGTTTTTTTTAACATTTCTATCTGCCGGTCAAGTTTTACGCTTCCAATCGCTAAAGCGGANTTCAACGTACGCGGCTTTGTCTGCGATGTTCCTTCAAGAAGAAAATCAATTTCGTCTTTTATCTGTGTGCTTAATTCCAAAGTGGGCGCAATTATTAAAAATCTGATCCCTCCCTTTGCATCCGTTCCGTTATCATCAAGTAATTTTCCGAGAACCGGTAAAAGGTAAGCAAATGTTTTTCCTGTTCCTGTCGCCGAAGAAAAAAATACATTTTTATTTTCGTTAAGAAGAGGAATTATTTTTTTTTGA
The DNA here is from genome assembly GCA_009786625.1 of Treponema sp. Classification (GTDB taxonomy): domain Bacteria; phylum Spirochaetota; class Spirochaetia; order Treponematales; family Breznakiellaceae; genus WQXQ01. The sequence continues at coordinate 28,353 of WQRT01000008.1, read as the reverse complement.
ATGGCGGTAGGATCTTTAATGTTACGTTCGTCAAGTTTTTCAATAAAGCCGGATGCCGCGCCGGAAAGCTCAAATGCGTTTGTCATTTAATTAAATTACCGTTTTCTGTATTCATCGTAGATTTCCAGCATGCTGTTGATAAAATTTTCTACAGAATATTTTCGGGATATTTCTTCCGATCTCCATCCCATTTTTGCTTTNTTTTCTTTNCTGCCAAGAACATCCAGCGCTTTTTCCCAGAGCAGTTTGTCGTTTTCAACAGCCCAGCCGTTTTCACCGTTAATTACCATGCCGGTGATACTTGAATCCGCGGCGGCGATAACAGGAAGCCCCGACGCCATCGCTTCAATAAAAGTAATGGGATGAACTTCGCTGTGCGAAGCGCTCATAAAAATATCCGCCGCGGTATACACAAGGCGGATTTCGTCAGGCCAGCGTAAATAACCGGTAAATATTACAGATTCATTGAGTCCGAGTTTGTAGCAATGCTCCTGTAAAGCGTTTTTATCAGGGCCGTCTCCCACGAGCATCAGTCTTACAGTATTGCGGCGAGCGTATATTTCCTTAAAATTATCTATCAATGTAGAAATATTTTTTTCACTGCCAAGCCGTCCCACAAATACGATTACTTCGCAGTCATCGGAAATTTTATGCGCTCTTCTCAGAACCAGAGCTTCATTATTAATTTCCGTTGAATGTTCATAAAAAAGCGACAAATCAATCCCATTGGGAACAACCTGCACAGGGGGAATGATTTTTACTTCTTCAAGATAATGTTTATTTTTTACCGAAGGAGCTATTATGCATTTCTGGCTCCGCAAAATTCTGCGCAGATAAGGACCAAGATTTTTCTTTAAATATAATTCTATAAGAAAAGGCGTATAATTTAAATAATCTTTGTAAAATGTATGAAGAGTATGTATCGAAGGAATTTTTAATTTGCGGCTAACAATTCGCGAAGCAAGATACAGACTGAACTCGGTATGAGTGTGAATAAGATCAATATTAAGAGAACGCGCTTTTTTTATTACCTGCTGTTCGATAAAAAAACCGATTCGATGCTGCGGTTCGTTCGGAAATTGAAATGAACTTACTCTGTAAACACTTTCATCTTCGTTTTCAGGCGCACCGGGATGCGAAACTGTAAAAATGTAAACTTTGTGTCCGCGTTTTTCCAGCTCCGTTTTAAGAGTTCTTATTACTGTGACAACCCCGTTTACCTGAGGAGTATAGCAATCGCTAAAAATCGCAATATTCATAACTTGGTATTTTACAATAAAATATGCATACCGGCAAGATGAAAACCGGTAAAGTAAATTAAAGATTATTCCTTNTGTTCTTCTATTTTTTCGATCAGNAGNTTGTCGATCCTGTTACCGTCTTTATCAACTACTTTAAATTTGTAACCATTATACTCAAAACTTTCGCCTACATGAGGAACCTCGCCGGAAAGGTTCAAAATAAAACCCGCAAGCGTGTGAAAACCGCCGTCTTCACTGATGCCGGTAAGACCAAGAGCCTGCGCGGCTTCGTCAATATTTAACGTACCGTCAGCGAGCCACGAGCCGTCTTCCTGTTGGATCAACGGTTCTTCGTTGACTTCCGGAACGGAAAGTTCTCCGACAATTTCTTCAAGTAACGCCGTGATGGAAATAATACCAGCAAGACCTCCGTATTCATCCATCACAAATAAAAAGCCCGACTGTCCGTGTTTAAATGATTCAAATGATTTTATCGCCGGCATTGTTTCAGGGACAAACACCGCTTTCTTCATTATTGCGCGTAACCCCTGCGGCGAGGGTTTAGCGGTATCAATTAAAATATCATCTAAAAAAACCGCGCCCGCGATTTCGTCAGGACCTGCGTTAACAACCGGGAAGCACCGCTGTTCGCGGTGTTCAACCGCTTTTTCACGCACTTCATCATACGGAGTGTTTATATCAAACCACTGAATCTCCGAACGATGCGTCATAAACGCGCCGACAGGCCGATCGCCGAGATAGAAAACGCCTTCTACCATATCGCGTTCTCTGCTTTCCACAATGCCGGATTTCTCGCCTTCTATAAGCGCGTCGCGAAGTTCGTCTTCAGTAATGCTGTCATCAATTTCTGTCTTTAACGCGGTATTAAAAAAGGCTGATAGTTTTAATGCCGGTAAAATAAGAGGCGTTAATAAAAATGAAAAAATATTTATTAAAGGAAGAAGCGATGCCGCGGTTTTCTCCGGTTTCATGCGAGAAAGAAGCGCCGGAATTCCGTCGCCGAGAAGCGTGATAATAATACCGAAAAAAAATGCGTAAATTATAACTATGATGATGAAAACCAAAACACTGTATTGCAATGGATCAAAACCCAAACCGGCAGATAAATAGACCGTACATAAAGCCGCGGAAAAAGCCGCAACAAGACGCAGTATGTTTATCCATAAACGGCAGGAAACAATAATCGTGTGCGGATTATCGAGAATCAACAGCACAGCTTTGTAACGTTTTGATTGTTCTTTTTCAAGCCGGGTTTTTTTACACGACTCCAAAGCGGAAATAAAAAGCGAGAAAAAACCGCTTAGTAAAATAAAAGCGAATGTTATACCAATTAAAGTTAAAAAATCCATCAGCTTTCAATCTCTGAACGGTTAAGCGGGCGGACGATCGAAAGAACATCCTGCGCTGTCTGTCTTGTTTTGATTTTTCCGTCCGGGGTAAACTCGCCGAAAACCTGCACAACAGGGAACCGCGGATTTTCAGGATTTATATCCACGACCTGACCTTTTTTCCCATTTGATAAAAGCACATAAAGACCGATTGGATAAATCGAAAGCGAAAGAACAAGAGCTTTTACAATTGTTTCATCGTACTGCTTGCCTTCATTTTTAAGCAGTTCCAAAAGCCCTGTATAACCGTCTTTCGCTTCCTTATGCGGACGTTTTGAACTTAACGCCTCGTAAGAACAGGCGACAGCGATAATTTTCGCGTACATGCTGATCTTGTCGGTGGTAAGCCGCCGCGGATAACCTGTGGCGTTTTCGCGTTCATGATGCTCAAGCGCGGCGAGGCAGACGGCAAGCGGAAAATCGGATGACTTAAGCATACTGTACCCAAGAATCGGATGGGTCAAAATCGCCTTTTGTTCCTGCGCGTTAAGCGGGCGGTGAGCCAGATATATATTAGACGGAAGTTTTAACATTCCGACCTCATGCACGAGGGCGGCTACTCCCATTTCAATCAGGCGGTAGTTGGGAAGTTTCAGATACGTACCGATTATTATCGCGAGTATAGTCGAACGCACCGAATGGGTAGACAAGTAATTTTTATCATCCGCCGGCTCCATAGTTTTGATGATTCTCATAAGAAAGCGCCGTTCTTCTTTTATGTACTCAACCATGTCTCTAATTTTATCAGAAATCAGCTTAAAGTCCAGTTCATCTGACACACCCGCTCTGATAAAAAGATTATCCACAAAGGCAAGAAAAGCGGTATAAAACGATTCGGCTTTTTCCAGCTTATCCGCATCGGACTGCTGAGATAACTCCACAGAACCCGGGTTTACGATTTTCGTGTTCCCCGCCGTTATGGCTCCAACAAACTCTTTATTCGGGTTGCCTTCGCTCACAATTTCGGTAAACTTCCATTTGTCCAGAAGATTTACAATTTCACTGGTTAAGGGCATTTCAGGAGCGGTAATTACAAATGCTTCGTCAAGATATGAGGTCTTGGAGAAAAAAGAATTGGGTTTAATCTCCTTTAGATTGTAGCTATTCATCCGTTCCCCCGCCGGTTTCTCGTTGACGTAACATTGTCTTTATCATATTATTGCATATAAGAGCAACAATAGGAGAGTTTCCATTGAAATTTAAATACCTGATAATCGCATTCGGTATCATTACATTAATTATACTATCGATCATCGCTCTTTTACCATTATTTTTGGATAACCCGTTTATTAAAGATAACTTCCGGTATTTTACATTACCGCTTTTGATTTTTATGCTGCTGCTCCTCGGCAGCGTGTGCATATTCTTCTCCCTTAATTATCGGCTTCTTTCGCTTCTGGAACGAGAAGATTGGCCTGCTTTGGCATACTATTTGGAACATAAAATATACGTAAAAAGGCAGTATATAAATCGTTATATCAGGCTTTTAGCCAGTTCTTATCTGGTAATATCGGATTATTTATCGGTTATTAAGCTGGAAACAAGAACAATGCTTGCAAAACCTTCGCTGATAGACAAAAATGTCCTGATTTTCGGCGCGGCGCGGATTTTAAGCGCCAACCGCGCGGAAGCCTCGGCGTTTTTCAAGACTCATCTTGATAAATATAAGGGTAAAGACAAGCAATGGCTGCAATGGTACTACGGTTTTTCACTNCTTTTNGCGGGAGACTTTGCCGCGGCACAGCCGGAATTTTTGTTTCTTGCCGCTNCTGCCAAAGACGCCGTTGTAACAGGGCTGTCGGCGTATTTTTTGTATAATCAGATCGCTAAACACTCCGATAAAGCGGATGAATGTAAAACCACAGCGGAAAACGGCAGGGATCGCGTAAAGACCGCCATCGATACGGAAATCGGCTGGAACAAAGAAGTGGAAAAAATGGCTTCTGAAATTCATATCGCTATCATCAGAAAGTATATTGAAGAAACCGGTAAATGGATTTACAAGCAGGATAAAAAATGAAAAATATCGATAAATCATCAAAACTGGATAATGTCTGCTATGAAATCCGCGGGCCAGTGCTTAAGGAAGCAAAACGGATGGAGGAAGAAGGCTTCCATATAATAAAGCTGAACATAGGCAGCCCAGCCGCGTTCGGCCTTAACACGCCGGACGAAATTGTCCATGACATGATTGTCAATTTACCGAATGCCCAGGCTTACGGCGACTCGCGTGGACTTTTCGCTGCCCGCAAAGCCGTTATGCACGACTTCCAGTCAAAGAAGGTGATGGACGTAGGGATTGAAGATATTTTTATCGGTAACGGAGTAAGCGAGCTGATAATGATGTCAATGCAAAGCCTGCTTGATTCCGGTGATGAAGTCCTTGTCCCNATGCCCGATTACCCTTTGTGGACAGCGGCGATAACNCTCTCCGGCGGCCGGGCGGTTCACTATTTATGTGATGAATCATCGGACTGGAACCCGGACCTTGCCGATATCAAATCGAAGGTAACGGACAGAACGAAAGCCATCGTAGTGATAAACCCGAATAACCCGACAGGCGCGGTATACAGCCGCCAGGTTCTGGAAGACATCGCCCAAATCGCAAGAGAAAACGAACTAATCGTTTATGCGGACGAAATCTACAGCCGTATCACTTATGACGATGCCGTGCATATTCCGTTTTCCACAATCGCGCCAGATCTTTTAACTGTCAGTTTTGACGGGCTCAGTAAAGCATGGCGTGCCGCCGGTTTCCGCGCAGGTTGGATGGTTTTATCGGGTAATAAAAAAATAGCTTCCGATTATATCGAAGGTCTTGATATGCTTGCCAATATGCGTTTATGCCCGAACATGCCCTCCCAGATGGGTATACAAACCGCTCTCGGCGGATATCAAAGCGTAAAAGATTTACTGCTGCCCGGCGGCAGGCTTCTTGAACAGAGAAATGCCGCAGCCGAACTTGTAAATAAAATCCCCGGCCTTTCTGTGGTAAAACCCAAAGGCGCACTCTACTGTTTTCCCAAAGTCGATATAAAACGCTTTAACATCAAAAATGACGTAAAATTCATGCTAGACCTATTACGCGAACAGAGGCTGCTCCTTGTTCACGGCACCGGCTTTAACTGGAGAGAACCCGACCACTTCCGCATTGTTTTCCTGCCAGACAAAGACACCCTCACAGATGCAATGCGAAGATTGGCAGTATTTTTAGAAAAATACAGGCAAATTAATTAAATTTTGACATTTATTTATCATTCAAAAAGAAAATAGACAAAAAAAAGACGATGCGCCTGGACGTCAGGGTGGTTAACCCTATGCGCACCGTCTGTAATTTGAGAGGTAATCCCTCCCGGTAGTTTATTTATCGGACTTTTCCGCCGGGGACTTTATACGATCATTGACAAATTCCAAAATTTCGATTATCTTGAACTTATAAAATAACCCTCCGGCTGTAAGATGCCGGAAAAACACAGGGAGGCCGGATATGGCAAAAGTTGAGTTGAAGAACATTTCTAAAGTGTATGATGGGGGCGTCAAAGCAGTTGACAATGCCAACATCATAGTCGATGACAAAGAATTTGTCGTTCTTGTAGGACCGTCAGGCTGCGGTAAATCCACTACGCTCCGCATGGTCGCGGGTCTTGAGGACATTACCGAAGGCGAGCTTTTCATCGACAATGACAAGATGAACGACGTTCCGCCCAAAGACAGGAACATCGCGATGGTATTCCAGAACTACGCCCTTTACCCGCATATGTCAGTTTATGAAAACATGGCATTCGGCTTAAGGATAAAAAAAGTCCCCAAACAGGAAATCGAAAAACGCGTACAGGAAGCCGCCCGCATCCTCGATATTACAAACTTCCTTGACCGTAAACCGAAAGCCCTTTCGGGCGGACAGAGACAGCGTGTCGCGGTAGGACGCGCCATTGTCCGTAACCCCAAGGTCTTCCTTTTTGACGAACCCCTTTCAAACCTCGATGCGAAATTGCGCGTACAGATGAGAAAGGAACTTTCAGAGCTTCACCTTAAATTGAACGCGACAATGATCTACGTTACGCACGACCAGGTCGAAGCCATGACAATGGCGGACAGAATCGTCGTAATGAAAGACGGAAAAGTACAGCAAATCGGTTCGCCTCTTTTCCTCTATAACCACCCGATTAATAAATTCGTCGCCGGTTTTATCGGTTCGCCTCCGATGAACTTCCTCAGCGTTAAAGTAAGAGAAGACGGCAACTCCATTTTACTGGACGAAGGATCATTTAAAATTAAAGCCGATCCGGGTCATGTCCAGTACCTTAAGGAATTTGTCGGCAAGGAAGTTTCCTTCGGTATCAGGCCGGAAGATTTGAATTATGTTGATAAGGAATGTGATAACAGCATCACTGTAAAAGTAACTGTAGTTGAACCGCTTGGCGCGGATATTCACCTTTGGCTGACAACCGAAACACAGCCGCTCGTTGCCCGCAGCGAACCTAACCACGTTTTCCATGTTGGCGACACTGCGATATTCGTCCCCAGAATGGAGAAAGCCCGCTACTTCAATAAAGAAACCGAAGCGGCTATCATTCCTTCACCCGACGCGTAAGAGCTAAATTAGTTTGATTTATGCCTGACCACATGCATTATGTGGTCAGGTTTTTTTTATTTGAGAGTACGAAAGCCTTCAGAGAGATTTTCATCACCGATATCCCTGATGATTCCGCCGCCTTGATTTCTGTATTTCCCGGGGCTTATACCTGTGAACGCNTTAAATATTTTNGAGAACCAGCTTTGATCTTCGAAGCAGCAGCAGGCGGCAATTTCAGCCAGCGACATATCGGTTTCCAAAAGATAACGGCTTGCTTTTTCTACTCTAAGGCGGTTAAGGTATTTGGAAAGATTTTCGCCCATCTCTTCCTTGAAGATGGTGCTGAAGTAGGGAGGAGATAATCCTGCGACATCTGATATTTCTTTTAAGCTGATCTTCCTTGTAAAATTTTCCATGATAAAATTTTCCGCTTTCCTTAACGCTGTCGCGTGAGGAATTCCGCGGAATGAAGAAATGTTGTTGGAGACTCTGTCTACAACAATATGTAAAATATCAGTGAGTTCCTCAATGCTCTTGGCTTCCTGAACAAAACGCAGGCTCTGGCTGTTAATCTCCATGGAAAGGTTTCCGCTTCTTACGGGGCTTATCTCCACTCTGGAAATAAGTACGACAAGTTCAATTGCCCGTAACTGCACGTATTTGAATTGCCCTGGATTGGTAAAGAATAACATGGCAAGTAATTCATCCAATGTTTTTTTTGCTTCGGTCATATCACCCTTGCGCAGAGCGGACAAAAGCGCTTTCTCCTTTTCCAGCGGATATCCGAGTTTTTCGGCCTTTTCGGGATATCGAATTTTTAACTCTTCGATAATTTTAGAAATCGCTTCCTGNTGCTGGGCCCTTCGCCTGATTATCTCATGATAATCTTCGTTTCCGGAAGAAAGGGATTCAGCGCATAACTGCATCATTTCCGCAAGGGATTGGACTTTTTCTCCATCCGCTTCCGGAAACGAATTGATGCGCTCCCTGAATTCTTCCTTTGGTATTTCGTTATTGCACATAACGAAATTATCATTTGCATTTGAAAAAATGTCAACCGTTTTTTGATTATCAAACAAAAAACCTGAACCCCTTATCGCCCCGGAAAAAACACCATCTGTATAGATTGGACTGGTCCAAAACAATAAACCCATACTGCATTTATAAATATGGGAGTTGCCTTTTCTATTAGCTTCGTTTATTGCATCTACATGCAATTCATGGCAGGGAAAATAAGACACGGTTCCATTACTGTTATATTTTGCGCAAAATGGGCATATTTTCTTTTCAGGGCCGCATTCATTGCCGCAACGCCCCGGATATTTCGGTTCATAAGCGCTGTTATAAAAACAGATACAGCTTCCGGTTGCCTGATTATAATCAAGAAGAAGTTTCTCACATTTTTCCAGTATTTCATTATCTCTGTAGTTTATTACCGATTTTAATTTACTCTCTGTCATAAAATTTCCTGTTGTTACTAATCTGATCATCCGGACTTTTCCTGTAAGCGGCGATCAGGCGGTTCAACTTGTAACATTTCCTCCGAAAGCCGTTCCTCCGGCATGAAGTCCGAGTTCACGGTATTTTCCGGGAGTTAAACCTGTATTGTTTTTGAATATTTTTGAGAACCAGCTTTGATCCTCAAAACCGCACGCTCCNGCTATTTCACATATAGGCATATTAGTGGTAACAAGCATTGCGGCCGCTTTTTCCACTCTCAGACGATTCAGATAATTAGAAAGATTTTCACCCATCTCTTCCTTAAAGACCGTACTGAAATAGGGAGCTGAAAGCCCTGACGCTTCAGCAATTTCCTTTAGACTCAACTTCCTTGTGTAGTGATTCCAGATATAACGTTCAGCTTTTCTTAACGCGGAAAAATGACGCACGCCGTGAAAAGAGAAAATCATTCCTGACATTTGTTCAATGATGGAAGAGAGAATATCGGTTATTTGTTTAAAGTTCGAGCTTTCTTCAATTTTATTTAAAAATCGGCATGTAGTATCCAGTGATGTGTTATCTTCAATATCTTTTGGATTTGAAGCAGCTCTTGAAAGCAATACCGCAAGTTCCATTGCTTTCAGGCGGAAAGCCGGAAAATAATTTTTAACCTCCTTATAAAGCATCTCAAGCAGCTTAACCAGAATTTTTTGTCCTTCGGTGTTATCTCCTCTCCGCAAACTCGCCAAAAGCATACGTTCCATATCCAGCGGGCAAAAATAAATATCATTATCATTTGCTTCGCGGGGTATTTCGTCACCTGTTGTATCATCGCCGCCGGCGTTTTGCGGCGTAATATTTTTCTGAATATAACTCATTCCGGATATTTGATCCGCGCAAACAAGCATCATTTGTGCAAGTGATTTTACAAGCGCACTGTTCTTTTCGGTTCCCGGAATTCCGCCTGAAAACAACGCGCCCGCCATGCGTTCGCCGGAGTAGAAAGGACTTGTCCAAAAAACAAGCCCTTTTTGACAAATATAGATATAAGAACCTCCCAAAGATCTTGCTTTACTCACAGCTTCCATGTGCAGACAAGAACATCTTTGCCCGTCAATTGTCTTTTTGCTTTTACATTCTCCGCAGACAGAATCAAATTCTACCTCCTGTAGATTCATTTGCGGCCCCATAACGGACACAGAGCAGTTTGATGCCAGTTCATAATGCTTTACGATTTTATTCGCTTTCTTCATTAATGGCTCAAGCTCCCTCCGTTGTATAATGTTAAATTTTGTCATTTTATTTTCTCCTTTTAATTAAATGTAAGAAAATCAAATGGAACAAAATACACCCTGTTTGAAAAAAATATCAATCCAAAAAACGTCCATAAATTGCTGTTTATTACGTTTATTAAATTAATTGTAAAGCCCGTTAACGGCGGAAGCTGGAATAAATAAGTAAAAAAGTTTATACTAAGATTTCATGATTACTACAAACGATATTAACGCGGCTCTAAACAAAATGATCCTTTCGGCATCAGGCTGGCGCGCGGTCTTCTCCTTCTGCGGCGGTGAAGAATGTAAATCGGAAAAAATTTCTGATTCGCACAGGATCATCTGCGCGGCCGCGGCGTTTGTTTTTGCAGATTATCTTTATTCGTCAATCCCCTCTTGTGCAAACATCAATATGCCGCTTGTCCTNCTNGGAACTGACACCCGTCCCACAGGTAAATCAATCGCAGAGGCTGTAATTCCTGTTTTACTTTCCAAAGGCTGNCGTGTCCGTTACACCGGANTCACAGCCGCGCCTGAGATAATGGCATGGGCGGGAAGTTTTAATGACNTAAGTTTTGATAACGGAGAAAAAACTCCCGCCGGATTTATTTATATTTCCGCAAGCCATAATCCGGTTGGGCATAACGGATTAAAATTCGGTTTGACAGACGGCGGAGTATTGTCAACGGATGANGTGAATATTCTTATAGAAAATTTTAAAACATTTTTAAATAGCGATGACAATATTAAAAATATTGAAAAAATGATTATCAGCGCGGAAAAATGCGANATNGAAAAAATATATTATAATTCCACAAATTATAAATCAGAGTCTGAAAAAATTTACCAAAATTTTTGTAATAAAGTAATATGGGATGGATCTTCACAAATCGCAGGTGAAATTAAGGATAGTCTTTTAAAATATCCTTTTGGNATTGTCTGCGATTTTAACGGAAGCGCAAGAACAGTATCTATCGANAGGAATTTTTTACGGGAANTGGGATTTAAATTTGAAAGCATCAATGACAAGCCGGGTGAAATCGCGCACCGCATAGTGCCGGAAGGCGAATCGCTTGAACCATGCCGCGTACTTCTGGAAGAAGCGCACAAGCGTGACGCGTCATTTATACTGGGTTATGTTCCCGATTGCGACGGAGACCGCGGAAATCTTGTCATCTTTGACGGAAAAAAAGCGCGGGCGCTTGAAGCGCAGGAAGTTTTCGCTCTCGCCTGCATCGCGGAATTTTCACAGCTTGTTTGGGCAAAGGGGAATGTATCACGTAACGCTCTTGATAAAACAGCCGTTGCGATTAATGATCCCACATCAATGCGTATAGACAGAATCGCGGAAGCCTTTTGTATTTCAGTTTACCGCGCGGAAGTCGGAGAAGCCAATGTCGTCTCTCTTGCCCGTAAACTGCGCGGCGAAGGATATACTGTGCGAATTCTCGGAGAAGGTTCTGCGGGAGGAAACATCACCCATCCTTCGGCAGTCCGCGATCCGCTCCACACAGTCATGGCAATCGCCAAGCTGCTGTCAATTCGTTCAACAGATAAAAAGGCTGGTTTTTTTGAAATTTGGTGCAGATTATCAAACCAAACGAATAAATACAAAAACGATTTTACTCTGGCGGATATTATCGAAAGCATGCCGAAATTTACAACAACCGCGGCATATAACGAAGACGCGGTGTTACGTATTAAAACCGCCGACCACGCTCTTTTAAAAGACAGGTACAAGGATGTGTTTCTGCGGGAATGGGAAGAGCGGAAAGATGAATTAAGAACGCGTTTTAACATTCACGGATGGGAAGCCGTTGCGTATAACGGAATTACGGAAAAACGCCGTTTATCACGTTTTGGAGAAGCCGGAAAAGGCGGCTTAAAAATACTGTTTACCAATGACAAAGGAAGAAAAATCGCTTATATTTGGATGAGAGGCTCCGCGACTGAACCTGTATTTCGCGTAATGGCTGACACGGAGGGTGAAAATATTCAATTTGAAAGGGATTTACTAAAATGGCAAAGTCAGATGATAATGGAAGCTGACGTTAGGGGATAGGGGTTAGGGGACAGATGTTAGGAGATGGGGTTAGATTAATTTTTTGATGAAAGTATTAAATATTTGATGAAACGAGGAGTGAATTATGGGTGTACGCGGAGAGGTTTTTTCAACCAGGGTAATTTTACAAAACAGGACTTATTTTTTTAATGTAAAGGAAAACCGCATGGGCGATCTCTACCTTAACATTGTAGAGAGTAAGAACCGCGATAACGGCGGTTTTGAAAGGCAGTCTGTCATTTTATTCGCGGATGATTTACAGGAATTTTTAAAAGCTTTTGACGAATCCTTAAAAATCCTTGAAAAATCCGTAAGGGAGAAAAAACGCGCAGGTCCAAAACGCGAAGATCGACCCCGTAAAGACGATCACGGCGAAGAGGACGGTATTACCGCAGAAGGCAAAGAGAAACGTTCGTACGAAAGCCGGAAAGATGAACGCGAAGAAGGCGGACGCAGAGGCCGCAGAGATGCGGAAGACGGCGGGCGCAGAGGCCGCAGAGATAATACGGAAGAAGGCGGGCGCAGAGGCCGCAGAGATAATGCCGAAGACGGCGGACATCAACGCCGCAAAAGCGGTTTTGATGGAACCGGTGATGGAAGCGTAAAACGCCGCAGAAGCGAACCGTCGGAAAGCCGCGGCGGAAGAAGCTTCGGACAAAGCGGACGCGCGGACAGAGGACGTTCATTCGGCGGAGAAATGAAACGCGGAGGTAGAAGAGAAGATTCATCAGGAAGCGGGAGAAACCGCGGCGGAGAACGAAGCCGTGGAAATTTTTCAGGCGAAAAAGGCGGCCGTAAAAATGAACGCGGCGAAAAACGGGAATCTTTTGACGGCGAGCGCCGCGGAAAGCGGGTTGTTGTCAGAAAAAAATAAATACTTTTTAGATTAACATAAAAAGAGTATTAAATTATTTCCAGACATCATTATTCAAAGCTGCCGGTTTACAAAAAAATTACGCAATTCAAGCAGCGATGAGATTTCATAGACAGGCGTTATATCGGTATCGTTAAATTTGCAAGACGCGTTAAACCAGCAGCTATCAATGCCGGCGTTATTCCCGCCCGCGATGTCGGCGGTAAGCGAATCGCCTATAATGATGATTTTTTCCTTTTCCGCCGGAACAATATGCGAGAACACATAATCAAAATATGATTTATGCGGTTTTTGATAACCGATATGTTCTGATACAAAATAACCGCTTATATAATCCTTTATAAGCGAATGTTTTATCCTCGCTTCCTGCGTGGCAAGTATTCCGTTTGTAACTATATATATTATCCCGCCGGCGGCTTTTATCTCTTTACATATTTCAAGAGCGCCTTCTATCAGGAACGAACCTTTTCCAAGTTCATAAAGATACATATCGTTAAATTCTTTTTCGTCATGTTTGATTCCGGCATATTCAAACAGGCGTTCAAACCTGATCACCTGCAATTNNGATTTTGATATTTCACCTTTTTCGTAACTCTCCCATGCTCTAATATTGATTTCNCTGTATTTAGCNAGAATNTCATCGGAGAATTTGAAATTACAATTCTTGAAAATTATCTTTAACGCGTTTGTTTCCGCCATGTTAAAATCGAATAAAGTGCCGTCCGCGTCAAATAAAAATACATCGTAATTTTTCATAAAACCCCGGCTAACTTTAGATATTCTCTTATTCCGTCTTCTTCATCCTGCTTATATACAAATCCAAAATGCTCCGCGACCTTAACGGCGAGATTATGGAATAAACCGCACATAACCGATATTGATTGCCGGATATTGTCATAATCACTGTCAGAGTATGCCGCCGCGTACTGCGCGAATAATTCAGGCGGAAGATAATTTTTAAAATATTTACCGTCTTTTCCCGTTGAAAGATTAAATCCCTTCTGCGTCCCNATATACCAATTGATCATATCATGTAATTCGCCCCTGATTTCATTTAACATATTCATTACATAAGAAAGCTCATCCCGCGCNATTCCNTTNGCGGCGTTATTAAGACACCACCAGAAATTATTACAGCACGAGTAATAAAACAAAGGCGACGGCGGTTTTATATGCCAGAATTGATCATCACGCGGAAGCAAAAGCGGCAGAAAACCATTCCCTCCGTCTTTATCAAAAAGAATAACGGCTGGTTCTCCTTTATCTGTGAATTTATCTTTATCAAAAGTTAAATCAATGCGCACACCGTCGGGATAGATCATCATGTAATTAAAATACCCGCTTCCATCGGGATAACGCATCGCCTCCGGCATCTGCATGATAAGTGGTTTTTCGAACCGCGCGTATATCCATTCAGGATTATTATAAAACGGTTTCATATCGTTAACAAAAAAGCGAATATCATAATCCTGATAATCATCTTTTTTTACAGCAGGATTTGCGCGGGATCCTTCCATAAGAACTGCGCGTATAAGTTCATCCGATTTCGCGGTATCTAAAATTAATTTAATTACTTCCTGTTCTGTTCTCATCAATTTTCTCAGATTATTTTAAACCGATAAATGATTTTAAACTATATGTTACTTTTAAACAACTGAGGGNGTAAAAACGCAAGCCTGCGATAAGTATACAGGNTTGCGGCAAACAATCACGCGGACGAATTACCGGCATCAAANANTTTTCGCATATAACCCGGNGTGTTTCCAAACTCCCGTTTAAAAGCTCTGATATACGACTGCTCATAATCAAATCCGTACTTAACCGCGATATCNATAACATTGATATCAGTCTGCAGTAAGTCTTCAAGACTTGCTTTTAATTTCCGGGATCGTATATAACTTGCTATAGTCCGGTTATACGTATATCTGAACAACCTTCGCAAATGTCCTTCCGACAGAGTAAATTTTCTTGCAAGGTCGTTTACGCATATCTCCCCGCAAATGCCGTTTTCTATTTCCGATAAAACATTATCTAATAAATTTATGTTCCTTAACATATTGACCCCCTTGTCAAATTAAGGAAGCTGAATAGAAATAAAATTTCTGATCAGCATAAAAAAAGCGGTTCAAAGCACGAAGCTCTGAACCGCTGAATATCCATGATAAAAAAAATCACAATAATCGCGATTCAAGCCTGATTCCCCCATCGTACTGAGCGGATATAACTGTTACAAATTTGATTGTATTTTCACGTCTTATCATAATTNTATCTCCTTTCTAATTATTATAAAAAAACTTAAAATATGTCAATTACTTTTAANAATNTTTTTATATAAAATATTATTAATGAACATTTTCGATCATTTTTACCGTTATTTCACGCTTTTATGAACAATTCCGATCATTTTAATTTTTTAACGATGCCATTTAGCGCGTCTTCCACTACATCGTTACGGGCTTTCGCGACCGCGTTTGGATGAATGGCGGAAATCGGCTCTGCGTTTCCGGCTGCGCCTGTGATAATCGACACATGCTCAACGGGATAATGAGAGAGCGTTTCCGTAAACGGTTTAAAGATGCTGTCAAAGTTCTCGATTAGCCATGCGGCTTTTCCCTTGCCAGCTTCCTGAATCGTTTTGAGCGTAACATCAAGCTGCTCTGTCTCGGCCTTGGCGACTTCAAACCATGAAGCGACTTCCGCTTTTGCGTCTAACACGGCTTTTTCTTTGAGCGCTTCCGCCGGAGTTAAAATTTCCGCTCTGTAGCGGTTTCGTAAAAGCTCAATTTTTTGTTTTTCCGCTTCAAGCTCCGCGGTTACGCCTGACACTCTGGCTTTCGCGTCGGCGGACATCTGCTCCACTCCGACCTGCTGCCTTTGCACCTCACGCGCGAGCGCGACTCTAACTTCCGCCTTTAGCCTGTCCATTTCGTTGCGGAGATTTTTTACTTCCGTTTCAGCGCGGCGGCCTTCCGCTTGTTCGGCGGCGGCGGCTTTCGCCTCGGCTTGCGCTTCCCTCGCACGGGTTTCCGCGTTAGCTGATTGAATACGCTTTAAAAGCGCGATGTAAAGATCTTTTTCCTCCACTCCTGGCAGCCTGTGATCATCGACATCGGCGATATTCATTGTGGTGATTTGAAGCCCGATATTTTCAAGATCGGCTTTACATACATTGATCATTTTGGAAACAAGCGCGTCCTTGTCTTTCATTACCTGTTCAGGCGTCACGCTCGCGATGGAATCCCGCAAATGACCTTCTATGATGTCACCCGCGATTTTCGCGAGCTGTTTTCTGTCGGAAGCTAGATTGAGTATTCGCGTAACAGCGTATGATCTTCCCGATTCATTGCCGGCGATGGCGAAAGAAACTGTCGCCTTTACATTGAGAGGAACAATCCCCGCCGCGATTGCCGATTCCACAACAACTTCTATTGTTATGGGAGTTAGATCAAACTTGCTGAATTTTTGAAATAGCGGTATCACAAAAGCGCGGCCGCCTGAAAAAGTTCTGAATCCCTTTTGCCGTCCCGATCCTGTGACAACGCCAAGTTCGTTTCCGCCGACTATTTTCATNTTTGTNATTAATTGAANTAAAATTGTGATTCCTACAAGCGCACCCAATACTGTGGTAAATACGATCATGACCTGCCTCCTTTTTCATCAGGCGCGATAAACGATTTAATGTCAACCGCGAATGTATCNGAAAATGTTTTAAGAAAATCCGANAAAGCGCGCGGACCGCGGTTCACTGCGCCTGAGAATCCTTCTTCGTCATTCATGATCACNAAGCTGTCAACTTTTGTCTCTTTNGCGGATTCCATATATGATTGATAAATTGCCGGAAGTTTNTCCTGNAAAAACATGACAGCCTGCGCGTCGCTGCCGTATTTCGCGATCAACTGCGCTTTTGTTTTTAAGATTGCGTTACGCGCCGAGCGTTTAATCGCGACAGCTTCCTGATCGCCGCTTGCTATGATACGCGCTTCTTCTTCTAACGCCTGAGCTTCCAGAGTAAGAGAAGTCTGGTTTTTAAGTTTTTGAAGCTCGACCATCATTTTTTGAACNGCGGCTTCGCCTGAGTTNGCCGCCTGCGCGATGGATTGATCCGCNGTTATAGACGCTTCCTTGATCATGCCTTCAGATTCACGGCGGTACACTTCAAGCTCCTGCCTCGCCGCGATTATCGCTTCGTCCGCTTTATTTTTCGCTATTTCGATGCGGCGGCGNGAATCGCTCTCNGCCTGNTCCGCGATTGCGCGTAACCTCGATTCCTGTATTTCAACTTCCTGTCTTTTTTCAGCTAACGTTTTCTGCGCNAGGTTCGCGATATAATTCGATGTATCCCAGATTTTCTGAAGCGAAACGGAGACAACCTTCATCCCGAATGAACGGAGATCCGCGTTTATATCGGAAAACAATTCAGCGCGGAAATGCGCTCTCTCGCCTGTTGTGCCGGTATCAGCGGTATCAAAATAATCTTCCATGCCGATTGCCTGCAAGGGAGTCGCCTTGTTCAACGCGCCGCGGAAATTGCCGACAAGAGTCTGCTGCACCTGATCGTGAATCTGGTGGTTGTCNTTTCCCATNAGNCGTTCCACCGCGCTGTACAGCATCGCTTCGTCATCGTCATCAATACAAACACACGCGGTCGCGTCAGCTCCGACTGTAATTCCGTTCGCGCTGTTCACGCCCTCGACGCGTACATTGATCGGAAACACATCAAGATCGAGAGAACCAAGCGCTTGAAAATACGGAATAACTATCGTTCTTCCCCTGTTGACTGAAAACCCAAATAATTTTCCGTTACGTTTTGTCTTTCGTCCCGTAACGACCATGATGCGGTTTGGAAGCGCAACTCTTATCAGCTTTTTTAAAAGCGAGATGAGAAGAACAAACGCTCCGATACCGAGGCATCCGTTCACCAGAGCAATAGTTACATTACCCATAAAAACTCCTTTACATTTTCATCATTGGCCGCCGTCCGCGGCAGGTTCAATCCAGTATACATCGTTATCATAATCTTCGATAATAATTTCTTTTCCTTTTGGAAGTGTAACATTTTTATTTTTACAGCGGACATAGACCTCGATATCGCGTCCGTACTGGCGCACAACTGCTTTGGAAATCGCGCCGCCTTCGAGCGGAAGAAGCAGAACACCTCTCTCCTGAAGCAGCTCATCCGGTTTGATGGAAGAATCCATATCGCGCCTGATGAAACGCTTTAAAAGCCTTGCCAAAACCATCATGACAACTCCGGCGGCGCATGCCCATATTAGACCCGATGTTCTAGAAAGCCCAGAGAAAATCGCGAAAAGCCCTGTCGGTCCAAAGCCCAATGAAAAATAAACAATATTTCTTAACACATTAATAATTTTTGAAATAACAGCGATGCCTGTTTTATCTTCCGGGCGGCCGGTATCGCCTGTTAATTTGGAATTTTTATTTTCCGGCGCGAGATTTGATCCATGATTCGCGGCATTCGCAGCGTTCGCAGCATTCGCAGTTTCAACGGAATGTGAATCAGCGGGCGCGTCATGAGTATGACCGCTGCCGTGTCCGTGACCGCTTCCGTCTCCATGTCCGCTTTCGTCTCCGTGTTCGTGACTGCTTCCATCTCCATGTCCGTCACCGTCATTGCCGAAGTGATCTAAAACACCNATAAAATCTACAGCCGTTACACCNACGCCGAAAACGGTCAGAGACATAAAAAGTATGAATAAATCGCCCATATGTTATGATACTTCGTGATGACGCTCAAGTCAATGAGTGTTTANAAAATAATTTAGCCGCTAACCACACGAACATTTAATTTGATATTTTTAATTTTATAAATATGTTAAACGCTAATTAAATAGAGCGCAGCTCCGTGNGGCGGGATTTCTGTTGATATTTCACCGCTGATTTTTCCAAGATCTTTTTTATTCCATAAATCACGGAGCGTTGGTTTGCNATCTTTATCANTATTTTGAATACCAAGTTCGGATATCGGGCAGTTTATTTTGCGTTTAACGTCCGATAAATTAAAAAGTGCCAGGTTTATTTTACCGTTTCCGGCATCACTCATCCAGATCGCTTCGTTTTCGTCTAACGCTGTCTGGCGCGGATTGACTCCATGTTTCTGCACGGCGAGAACTTCGTCGTTTGTAAGAAGGGACAGCGTCCAATCGTCATTATCGGGAAGAGCGGCGCCAATCATGAGCGGAGATCGGAAGATACACCAGAGCGTCATCATCGTGCGCTGTTCATCGCGGGTAAAATTTGTGATGCGGGGCTTTTTAAAACCGATGCCGATCTTTCCAAGGGGGAGCATATCGCAGTCAGGCCAGCAGCCGGGTTTAACATGAGTCTGCCACAATTCGCAGCGGCGGAACATATCTTTTAATGAATCCCACCGATCCCAAAAATCGTCCGTTATGCGCCACATATTCGCGTAACGCGAAAGATGCCATGCTTTGTTTATCAGCGCGGGTCCCGGAGAAAGGCTTAAAATAATAGGCCGGCCGCAGGCTTCAACAGCGTTATGAATAAGCTCGATCTCTCCCTCTCCCGAATACGGCGCGTGAGGGTACATATTGGTATTGCAGATATCATCGACTTTTACAATATCTACACCCCAAGAGGCGAAAAGCTCAAACAAGGAATTATAATAATCCTGCGCTCCCGGTTTTGCCGGGTCAACGCCGTACATATCGGAGTTCCATTTGCAGATTGATGATGGATTGGCGATTTTATCCGCGCTGAGACCTGCGTCGCACCTACCGGATGCGCTTTTTACCGCAGTTCTCCGATGGACAGCCTGACGCGGAATACCGCGCATGTAATGAACGCCGAACTTCAATCCCATGCCGTGAATTTTTTCAGCTAACGGAGCGAAACCTTTTCCTCCCGTGCTTGACGGGAAACGATTTTCGGCGGGAACCAAACGGGAATACTCATCCATGCAAAGTTCCGCAAAAGGCCGGTATTCGCCTTCGCCTGTTCCTGCAAGCGGTTCGTACCATTGTATATCGCACACAACATATTCCCAGCCAAAGGACGCAAGATTCTTTTGAATATACTCCGCGTTTTCAAGAATCTGTTTTTCCGTTACATTCGCGGCGTAACAATCCCAGCTATTCCAGCCCATCGGCGGGCAGGGAGCGTAATCGTTTTTATTTTTCATACTAATAGCAGTATAACGGATTTTAAAGCGGTTGTCATTTCTCTTGTATTTAAATAAAAAATATGTTAAATCAATACTCAGAGGCTAAATATGAAAGTAATATTATTAAACGGAAGTCCGCGAGCCGCCGGATGCACATTCACAGGCTTAAATATAATTAAGGAACAATTGGCGGAGAACGGCGTCGATTCGCAGATATATCAAGTTGGAAATAAACCGGTTATCGGCTGTACAGCGTGTATGACCTGCAAACAGCCCGGTAAGGGCGGTCAATGCGCGTTTAATGACGATATGGTGAACACAGTCGCAAAAGCGTTAGATGATGCGGACGGCTTTATTGTAGGTTCCGCCGTACACTTCGCGAGCGCTACAGGAGCTGTCACATCTTTTCTTGATCGTCTTTTTTACTGCAGGTTCGGAATGAACAAGCTGAAGTTCGGCGCGTGTATCGTCAGCGCGAGAAGATCGGGGACAACGGCAACATTCGATCAATTAAATAAATATTTTACCATTTCGCAGATGCCGATTGTCTCTTCATGTTATTGGAACGGCATCCACGGATATACGCCTCAGGACGTATACGCCGATGAAGAAGGCGTACGCACGCTTAAGATACTCGCGGATAATATGGCGTATCTGATTAAATGTAAACACCAGAGCAATGTAGAGTTACCGCAGGAACCGCCGAGGGTTGCGACCAATTTTATTCGGTAGCGGGGTGGCAGCTTTTAAGCTGACCTTGTAGAAAATAATATTGTTAGGTGACATAAAATACCGGACATTTCTGATGGCAGACTTTAATCGCATGAGGTTTATTATCTTACAGTCATTATAAACCCGATTATTAAGGTTTGAAAATATCAATTAATAGTAGACAAAAGGCACACATTGTACTATATTATAATCAATGAAATTTGTGTGGCATGATGACAAGAACAATCAGCTAAAAGAGCAAAGAAATATATCTTTCGAGCAAATTGTTCTGGCAATTGAAAACANACAGGTTGTAGATGTTATAGAACATCCAAAACAGNAAAAGTATAAAGGNCAAAAATTTATTATGGTAGAAATTGATGATTATATTTATNTTGTCCCTGNTGATATTTCAGAATCGGGAGATGAATGTTTTTTAAATACGATTTATCCAAGCCGAAAATATACAAAAAAATACTTAAGAGGCAAAAAATGAAAGAAGTAAAATACCTGAACAAAGAAGAACAGAAACTAATTGAAACCATCGAAAATGGTGAATGGAAATCAACAAAAGATCTTGATGGCTGGAAAACCTTACTTTCAAAAACTGCGGCAAATACATTGACAAAAGANCAACGCATT
This sequence comes from Treponema sp., assembly GCA_009786625.1. Classification (GTDB taxonomy): domain Bacteria; phylum Spirochaetota; class Spirochaetia; order Treponematales; family Breznakiellaceae; genus WQXQ01. Next base: position 6,983 of record WQRT01000008.1, on the reverse strand, counting down.
AACATTCGCATTACAAAAAACGATCTTGACGGNATAAAACTAAAGGCAATGGAGGAAGGATTACCGTATCAAACGCTCATTGCAAGTGTAATTCATAAATATGTTTCCGGAAAATTATGCGAAAGCTAANTTACAAATATCACGTTTTTNCCCTTGACAAAATANATAATAAATNCTACTCTATAAAAACATTTAAATAAACCAAATTAAAAAGGAGGATCATATGTTCAAGAAAGAAATACTCGAAAAAGCCGCGTATTGCAGAAAGTCCTCCTTTGTCTTTTCATAAATAATAATCGAAAAGTAAAGTCAGGTTCTCTCCAAATACGCGGCGCTAAAACCAATACCCGGACACGCGGTATCGAAAAAAAATCATCAGGAGAAATTTATGGCTTTTTATTTAAGCGATTATGGCTTTACGGGTGCGGACATTCTCGCCGCACAGGAAATAACAGAGAAAAAATCACCGGATTATTTTCCCGGCAGAATTATTGAATCTCAGCGCGACAGGTTCAAGGCGGTTTGCGAAAAAGGCGNAGTAAACGCCGAAATNAAGGGCAGCNTGTTCCAGAATATCGAGGCGTCGCGTGATTTATCACATGAAGCGCTTTACCCGGTTGTAGGCGATTTTGTAATAATAAAATATAACGAACANGGTCCATCGTTAATCGACACAATTTTACCNAGGCGATCAAGATTTTCAAGGGTTGATTTTCTGGGACANGCCGCAGGTTACGCGAAGAATGTGAGAGAACANGTTAACGCGGCGAACTTCGATTATGTTTTTATCATGTCTTCTTTAAATTACGATCTTAACATTAANCGCCTCGCAAGGTACTTTACCGCGTCGCTTCANAGCGGAGGTTTTCCTGTTTTCATTTTAACCAAGGCGGATCTTGTCGATGATCCCGCGCCGCTGGCGGCGGAAGTCCGTAAGATCGCGAGGGACGCGCCTGTTATCGTGATAAGCAATAAAACAGGTTACGGTTTTGACGAGCTTACGCCGTTTTTGGAACCGGCGAAAACCGTTGTTTTTCTTGGATCATCCGGCGTTGGTAAATCGTCGCTTTTAAACAGGCTTGCTGGACAGGAGGTAATGGAAGTAAAAAATATCCGCGAGGATGACAGCAAGGGGCGGCATACTACAACATTCCGCCAGTTATTTCGTTTAACGTCAGGCGCGCTTGTTATCGATACTCCGGGAATGAGGGAACTTGGTCTATGGGACTCAAGGGAAGGAATCAGTATGGCATTCGCGGAGGTCGAGGAGCTTTTTTCAAGATGCCGCTTTAACGATTGCAGCCACCGTACGGAACCGGGCTGCGCCGTTCTTGCCGCGCTTGAAGACGGAAGCCTTTCGCCGCAGGAGTGGAAAAATTATTTGGCGCAGCGTAAGGAGACGGCGTTTGTTGTCAGCCATTCGGCGTATCTTCGCGAGAAAGACGCGGTTCATAAAAAGATCGCGCAGTATAACCGCGAAAGAAAAAAGTATAAACGTTAAACCTTGATGTTATTAAAACGCCTGTTTATAATATAAAGGAGGTGATTCATGTTAAGCAAACAGGAAGCTGNAAAAATGGCAAGGGAAAATATNCTTCCCTTCTGGCANGGCATGACAGATAACGNCAAAGGCGGTTTTTACGGCGAAGCTGACTTTTACGGCGTANCGGATAAAAACGCGGATAAGGGATGTATATTAAATTCGAGGATTTTATGGACATTCTCCGCGGCATACCGCCTTTTTAAAGATAACTCATATAGAGCGTGCGCGGCGCAGGCAAAAGATTTTTTACATTCCGCTTTTCTTGATAAAAAATACGGCGGTCTTTACTGGCTTGTTGACAGCTCAGGAAAAGCGCTTAACACAAGAAAACAATTTTACAACATTGCCTTTGCCGTTTACGCTTTAAGCGAACATTATCTTGCCTTCGGCGATAGTTCATCATTGAAACTCGCGCTGGAACTTTTCCGCGCTATGGAGGAACACGGTCTTGATCCCAAAGACGGCGGTTACATCGAAGCGTGTGAGCGCGATTGGCGCGGTATAAAAGATTTCCGTTTAAGCGATAAAGACCTTAACTCCCCCAAGTCCATGAACACAAATCTTCATGTACTGGAGGCTTATACAGTTTTGGTTAACGCTCTTGAGAATGTTAACGCTTCTTCTGACATTCAACCTGTCACACGAGCAGATACGCACACAAACGCCGCGCCGGATGCCCGCGCCGCTCTTTATAATCTATTGCGCGTAACGCTTGATAAAATCGTTAACCGCAATAATAACTTTGAATTATTCTTTGACATGAACTGGAAATCAATCTGCGCTGATGTTTCATGGGGACACGATATCGAAGGAAGCTGGCTTATGTATAAAGCGGCGTTGGTTTTGGGACAAAAGGAACTTATTGATGAAGTAAAACAAACCGCTTTAAAAATCTCGGAAAGTGTATTGAATAACGCTTTTGATCATAAAAACGGCGGATTATTAAGCGGAAAAAGTGAAAAGGGAATAGTTCACGCAAAAAAGGAATGGTGGCCGCAGGCAGAGGCTGTCATTGGTTTTTACAACGCTTATGAATTATCGGGAGAGCAAAAATACTTTGACGCGGCTGACGCAGTCTGGACATATATCTTAAAACATTTTGCGGATAACGCGCACGGAGAATGGCATAATGAACTTAATCCCGATAATTCGCCGGATATAAAAATGCCGAAAGCGGGTTTCTGGAAATGCCCGTATCATAACGCGAGAGCTTGTTTTGAGATAATTACACGCCGGTCAAATTAATTTTTACTGTAACGTTATACGCTATTTGTCCGCGGCATTTCAAACACGCGGAATGTCTCAGCCTAACGCGCAGAATCCCAGAGTAATAAAAAGCTGAGCCGCGATATATGTCGCCATTACAGCGAAATAAATTTTTACCTTACGGAATGTCCTCAATGCGAGCATTGTGTCCGATGCTACAAAACAGATGCTTCCGATAAAGACCAAAATGCCAAACACGTTATTCTGAACGAGAACAAGCTGCAGAGCGCTTAAGAACATCAGCATGATAATAAATTCATAGGCGATAACAGGGACTCTCATTGGCTTTCCCGGTTTTGTTACCTTGTACACGACAACCATAAAAGCCGACGCAACCACCGTGCTTATAACAAGAACTGGTACATTAGGCGGCAGAATATATCCCGACATCGCGATAATGTAAAAAAGATGCCCGACTAAAAAACTCGCGAGTCCGAGTTTAAACCAGAGAATGTTGGTGATTTTTAAAAGCAGAACATCGCCAATCCACGCGAAAATCAAAGCCAGAACGATAGGCCAAAAAATACCGCCCGCGCCGGATATATAAATGCATAATACAAGGGGCATTAGTAAACCTTTTAAAACAAATTGTAATAATGAAGGCTTGAATGCCAGCGTAGTCATATAGACAGCGGATACCACCGCGAATACAGCAAGAAAAATATATTGCATTTCCATAAAATATTTCATCCTTTTCTAAATATAATTATACTAATAATAATAACCTGATATTCAATTTATTACAAATTAATATATTTATAAATAACGCCGTTTCCTGATTTAGCTCTGATCAGTAAAAACGCTCCGCGTTTTAGAGGCACGGAGATATTCCTCCCTTCGTGCCTCTTTTAATTTCCTGCCGATGTTTTTCAAGTATTGATTACTTGCCTCATCAGGAATATTGATAAAAATTACGCCGCTTGAATACGGCGTTATTGTATAGATATTCCAAATCAAATCAATTCCTTCCTGACTTATATTAATTGTATCAGGCGGCCATATTTCATCCCGTAAAAAATTGTTAATATCATATTCCCTTAAAATAATTTCTTTTAAATAATCATCTCGGATTGGGGAAATCATATCTTCAATATCGAGAATTCTTTTTCCAGCAATGTCAATTATGTAAAACTGAGTCCGAAAGCCTCCATGCGCGGTTCCGGTATAATAAAAGTAATTGTTGTATTCGATTACAACGAACGATTTATCATGATACATAATATTATAACTTTCCGTCAGATTGGAACGGTAAAAATATTCAATTCCATCATCATCAATCTGCGGAGGATAATCTTCACTTTTAATATCGCCTGTAAAAACACTTTCCGCGTGAGCCGCGTACTCGTCAAAATTTTTATTCCGGTAAATCAAACGCCTGATTAATTCAGCGGTTTTTCCTGATTCCCCGATATTTTCGAGATAAATATCAACTTCTATTTTATATGTTCCAAAAAATATTTTTTCATACTGAAACTGCCTGCGAACAATTTCAGGCTCTCTCTCACATCCCGCCAGAAACAGAATTATCACACTTAAAAAAAAACCTGATACTTTCTTCATTACCCCTCCAAATATAAATGAATTATATAGCGCGCACATCATAACAGCAACACCAAAGAAATTTATTAATAACAACTAACATAAATTAATAAAATTAAACTAAATTGGTACGGCAATCAATATTGTATAATATTTATCTTTATGTATTTTTTATGGAACATTATAAATTTAAAAAAAATTCTGTTGCTTTTTTAATCCTGCGCTGTTATAGTATAGTTACCGAACGGTCGTTAACATGACGAAAAATGAAATAGTTGACGCGGCATTCCGTGTATGGGGCCGCAACTTTTACAGAAAAACAAGCCTCTCACAGCTTTCAAGCGCGTTAAAAGTCAGTAAACCTGCCCTTTATCGTCATTTTAAGAACAAACAAGCCCTTTTAGACGCCATGACCGGGCGTTTTCTTGACGATTTTGCTCTTTTTGTCAAAAGCGATTTTGAGAACGCAAGTAAGTCGAATGACCCTGATACCGGGCTTTTTATAATCGTCAGGAGGATTTCAAATTTTTTCGCGGGTAATGTGTACGCTCTCATTTTTTCGCTTATCAACATTTATGACAGGAACCTTGACACGCGCGTTGTGGTTCAGCAGTTAAAATCGCGCGGAGTTGATATGGCGGTAATTCAACAGATAGCCGATAAAAAATATTCCGGGAGCGCTGTTATCGTCCGCCTTGTTTTCGCGACTCTTACTTTTTTAATGTCGAATTTTCATAAGACGAGCCATCTAAAAAATATAACGCCCGCTGAAGCGGAGATAGAAGAAATCACATCTTCAATNTGCGCNGTAATAAAAAACGGTATTGGTTATTCGAAAGAAAATACTGATATAAATTTCGATGAGCTAGAAAAGCAGGTTGAATCTNTAAAGTTGAACTCTGAACCTGAACCGTTTTTCAAAGCTGTGGCGGAAGCTGTCGCGGAGGCNGGTCCGTGGGATGTTTCCATGGATATGGTGGCGCGGCGTCTCGGTCTTTCAAAGAGCAGTCTTTACGGTCATTTTAAAAATAAAAAAGATATGCTGCGCCGCCTCTTTGTTACGGAGTTTAAACGCATCATCGCGTACGCGCGGCAGGGAATCGGCATATCGCCGGAAACCGCGAAGCAATTGTACCTGGGGATTTATTCAATCGCGGTTTATCTCCGTTCAAGACCGGAAATATTAATCGCGATGGATTGGATCCGCACAAGAAAACTCGATCTCGGCAAGCCGGAAAAAAATATCGAGATATTCAGACTTTTTGAAGATGTTGATCTGGAACCTATAAAACACGCGGCGGAAGAAGAGCGGCAGAAAATATCACACTGGATTTTATTTTTGTTAATAAATATTTTAACACAGCCGCCTTTAATGTTCTCCGCCGAAGATGAAGCCGCTCAGGATAATAAATGTTCAGAAATGCTAAGTATCAATTTAAGGATTTTATATAAATTTATCACACTTGGTTTAGGGGGCTTTGAAAAATGATGAACAACTGTTACTATTGTAAATTATCGCGAAAAGGGGTTAAGGCAGACCCGGCAGTGCATTGCATGCCTCGCGTAAAGAAAGGCCGCGCAAACAGCGGGCCTAAAGGAGTCAATAAATGAATCAAAAAAAACGGGGTAAATCCCAGTCCGCGGCAAAAAACCGTGCTGCGANAAACCGCGCGGGGGNATTTGTGGTATTGTTCTGCGTTGTTCTGATGGTACTTGTAAGCGCGAAGCTGCAAGCNCAGACGCAGAGCGCATCTCCTGTGCGTCTAACGCCGGATGAAGCGGTGGAAATCGCTTTCAGGAACAACTTAAGCCTTTTATCGTCACGCACAAGTTTGGAAACAAAAAGGCGGGCGTCGAATCTGTCATGGAATCAGTTTATTCCTCAAATAACTGTCGCGGGTGTTTTAAACAGAGATAATCAAGCAAGCGCTGTTTCGGGATTAGTTCCTGTTGATCAATTTCCGTTAAATCCGCTTTTTGGCGGAATGCTCCCGCAAAATGTACCAAACTTTTATGGTGTAGTTCCATACTCTGTTGACGCTCCGCAATGGCACATAGTCGGATCGCTTCAGGTATCGCTCAACTTAAGCATGGCGATGCTGGAAAACATGAACCGCCTTCGCCTTGATTATGAAACCGGCGTGTTAAGCCTTGACAGGGCAAGAGCGCAGCTTGAGCGCGATGTGCGCAAGGCGTATCACAACATGCTGCTCTTGCAGGAAAATATCGCGCTTCTTAGAAGCAGTTTTGAAAATGTCGGCCGTCAGGTGCAAATGGCGCAGGCGCTTTACAACTCAGGTCTCGCGCCTGAGCTGACACTTTTACAGGCGCGGGTCGCGCTTGAAAATTTGCGGCCTGTTATAGATCAGGCGGAAAACGGACTTCGCCTTTATATGGCGCAGTTCGCCATGTTTTTGGGAATGGACTACAACACACAGTTTGAATTAATTCCTATATCAAATGATATCGATTTTATTCCCATTGATGTAGCGGAAATGATTACACGTGCGGCTTCGCAAAAGCCCGATATTCTCGAATTACGGCAAACTATCATGATGCTGCAAAGCGCGCGTAAGATTCAAGTTAACACGCTCATCCCTACGTTGAGTTTAAGCTGGAGTTATAATCCTATTTT
>WQRT01000007.1 GCA_009786625.1 Treponema sp. | reverse complement strand
TCGTCGCAATACTCGCATCTGTAGGTTCCGGTTTCCGCGTTTTCAATGTGAAAAACATGGGTCAGATATTTTTCCGTGGAACTGATACAGCGCGGGTTTTTGCAAATTAGAACATTTTCTACCTTTTCGGGAAGCGATAATTTTATTTTTTTTGTAATGCGCTCGTTTTCGATGATATTAACCGTGATATCCGGATCGATTAAACCAAGAACATCAAGATTTATGGAAATCGTATTATCAATTTTTATAATATCTTTTTTGCCGCTTCTTTCCGAGCTGGCGTTTGTCACAAACGCGACCGTGTAGGGGACTTTATCAAGCCCGAGCCAGTTAAAAATACGTATTCCAAGACCCGCTTTAATATGATCGATTACAATTCCGTTTTTTATCTCGTCAATATTTAGCATATTAAACAACCCCCAGTATCGATGCAAGGAGCGCCATTCTGGCGTACATGCCGTATTTTGCCTGTTTAAAGTAGGCCGCTCTCGGATCGCTGTCAATCTCCACGGAAATTTCATTAACACGCGGCAGGGGATGAAGAACGATCATGTTTTTTTTGGCAAGAGCGATCTTCCCGCTGTCGAGAACGTAAATATCCTTTAAACGGATATAATCATCTTCGTTAAAAAATCTTTCACGCTGGACGCGCGTCATGTAAAGAACATCAATCTCCGAAATGGATTTATCCAGATTTTCCCTTTCCTCAAAATCTACGTTCGCTTTTTTTAAAATGCTTTTTAGGTAATCGGGAAGCACAAGCTCCGCCGGAGAGATAAATATCATTTTGATATTTTTATAACGCGCAAGGGATTTTGCAAGCGAATGGACTGTGCGCCCGAACCTTAAATCGCCGCAAAAACCTACGGTGAGGTTTTCTATTTTTCCCGACAGGCGTTTTATTGTTAAAAGGTCTGTCAATGTCTGGGTCGGGTGGTGGTGGCCGCCGTCTCCCGCGTTGATCACAGGCACATCGGAGTACCGGGATGCCAAAAGCGCCGCGCCTTCCTTTGGGTTACGCATTACTATCGTGTCGGCGTAACACGCCGCCATGCGTATTGTGTCCGCAAGGCTTTCGCCTTTGGAAGCCGAGCTGGAACCCGGTTCGGCAAAACCGAGGCAGCTTCCCCCGAGGCGCAGCATGGCGGCTTCAAAACTTAAGCGGGTTCTTGTGCTAGGTTCGAAAAAAAGGGTTGCAAGGAGTCTGCCGCGGCAGCTTTCACGCAGGTATTTAACGTCTTTTTCGATTTTTTCCGCCAGCAAAAACAGTGATTCTGTTTCCTCCAGCGTAAAATCGTCCGGTTCTACCAAAGATCGCCCTTTTAAATCAGATAAAGCCATCAATTATTCCTCAAAAAATCTAAAAAAAAATCCGCCTCATAAGGCGGATCAACTGAATATATATATATTTGCTTTATATACGGTATGCATGGGTGTATAATAATAAAAAGAGCCTAATTATTCAAGCAGAATTTGAAAAAAAAAAGTTTTTTTTTCCAAAAACTAGTGATTAAATTTAATTTATTTATTATATTTACTATAAACGGAAGGTTTATTTTAAATTGCCTGTTTTTACTTTCTGAAACCTTTATTATTTGTCGATAATATTGAAATGGAAGGAAAAATGCTAAAAAAGGCCGTATTTATCAGTTTCTTAGTCGCTCTAAGCTGTTCTACGCTTTGGGCAGGCGGTAACAGGGACTCAAACCAATCGCGATCAGCCGAGGACGTTTCCGGTTTTACGGATTCGCTTGATATTTCCGAATTAGATCCCGGTACATACAATTATTACCTCGAAGCCAGGGATAGGGCGGGCAACATAACCCTTTCGGGACCAGAAAATATCAACATCGATCCGGCCTCTGATCTTCCCGGAATCAATATTATTAACCCTGTTGTAAACATGCACGTTCAGGGAAATATTAACATCGTCGGAATCGCTTTTGATGATGATGGTGTCGATCATGTAGAACTTGTCATCACAAGAGGAAACGACACAAGAAGACCGGGCGAAGAAGTTTTCAGAACCAGAGCGGAGGGGACCGATTACTGGTCATATTTTCTTGATACATCAAACAGCGATATTTGGACAGACGGTATTTATACCATCACCGCGTGGGCTGTCGATATAAACGGTTTGTCAGGCATTTCCGAACGGTTCAACGCAAGACAACACAGGAAAAGCGCTGTCTACTGGCGGCTCGACCGTAAAAAACCTGAAACCATTGTAACAAGCCATGAAATCGGCGCTCTTGTTTCCGGGAATATCAAGCTAAGGGGTACTGTCGCGGACGGAAACGGAATAAACGCGTTTGGTTATTCCATTGACGGCGGAAATCGTTATTCAAGCGTCAGAACAAGATATGACAGGAGCTCAGGGCTATATAACTGGGAAATAAATTTAAACACAAGACGGTTCGATGACGGTCCTGTGGTTATCTGGCTGCAGGGACAGGACGAGAACGGCACAAGGGGAGTAGCGACCCATCTGTTATTTGTAAATAACGCGGGCCCGCAGGTGACAATTGTCCACCCGTCTCCCGACACGGTAGTAAACGGTCTTTTTACAATTGCGGGTTTTGCGCGGCATCCTGTCGGGTTAAGCAGAGTAACATGGAAAGCCGGTAATATCGCGAACGGCGAGTTTGAACTTTTACCCGGGAACCCGTGGTGGTCGGCAAATGTTGATCTCCGGGGGCAGAGATTATCGAATATAGATATTGAAATTCGCGCTGTGGATATTTCAGGTAACGTAACTACATCAAAGCAGCGTTACAGGGTTAATCAGGCTGATGATTTACCGGTTGTTACGCTCATTGAACCTGCGGCAGGTGTCATTGACGGAAGAGAAGCGCTTACTGTCAGGGGAAATGTAAGCGACGATGACGGAGTATCATCAATTTTTTATTCGCTTAACGGAGCGGCTCCCGTAGAGATGCCGTGTAACGGATATTTTCAATTTCAAATAGCGCAGGTACCGGAAGGTACAAATACACTGGAAGTATGGGCAAAAGATATAACAGGCGTAACCGGCAGTAAAGTTCAGGTAAGGGGAATTATAGTTCCTCAGGCTCTTCCCGTACCGTCGATTTTCTCATTTGTTTCAGGCACCGGGCGCAATCAGGTAATCAATAATTTCCATACTGGAATGACGCTTACAGTCAGCCCGAGAACCGTAATGCATCTCAGCGTCGCATCAAGCGCGCCTGTGGCATCGTTTAACGTTTCCTTTGGAGATTTGCCGCCTTTCGCGGTACGCCTCAGCGGTTCAAGAGACGCTTTTACAGGGACGATGCCGCTTCCGGCGGAACTGCATGACGGCCTTACAAGAATTCGGTTGTCGGTTACGGACAGATTGGGGCGGGAAGTAACTTTTAATGAATATATCTATGTTGCGAATCCTGTGCCGGTACATGGTACTCTTGAGATGGAACTGCCGGTACTGCCGCCTTCATTTACATGGGTCAGATCTAAAACAATCAATGACGGCAGAATACTTTTAACATCAACAGGCGATACGCTTATGGGAATAGCGTCCTCTCCTATTAGAAGAGTTGATATACAGGGAGAGACAGAAGAAGCGGAACACTCTCTAACAGCGAGGATCGACGAACACGGCAGATTGATTCTCTCGGCGGACAGCGCGGGAGATTCAGGCTATGTTACGCTGCGTATGACAGATGAAAGAAACAGGACATTTGAAAGCGAACGCTTCAGGGTGTTATCTGATTTTTCTGATCCGTCCGTCAGGATAATAAACCCGGTACAGGACAGAAGGGTAATAGGAAGCTCATCCGCAGGTTTCTTAACAGAGGGTACGCATTATCAAGCGGCTGTCCCTGTAAGTTTCGCCCTTGCCTCAGGCGGCAGAATCGCGTCTGTCAGTATGTCAAAGGATATGGGGGTAACTTGGGAGAATCTTCTTACAAACGAGCAGATCGAAGCGTTCACAGGCAGTGTAAACACGCAAATTGAAAGAGAACTGGACATTTCATCGGTAGACGACGGTTTGTTAACCATCTTGATAAGAGCGGTTAACGAATCCGGCAGGGCTTCTACCGCGAGTTTCTCCGTAATCAAAGACTCGCAAGGCCCGCAGGCAAGACTTGTAGTTCCATCCCCGGAAAGCCGCGTAAACGGCGCTGTTTCGATGGGTTTTATAGTTGAAGAAAACTCTGATATTGCTTCAGTTCGATATTACAGGCCTCAGTACACAAGAAACGCGGAAGACGGAACTAACGTAAACGAAGAAGAAATTGACATTGAAATATTTAATTTTTCATCGTGGAGCGGCGATTACAGGACAAGGTTTATAGATACGCTGATGGATCCTGTAAATATGCCTCTTGATGAGAATATGCGTTTTATATTTACGGATATCGCCGGTAACTCGTTTGAATTGTCCTCGTGGCCTTTCGTAATTGATATGGAAATGGATGTGCCTGTGGCGCAGATTATTCTGCCCGAAGAAAATGAAACGATTACATCAGATTTTATCATATCGGGCATTATGTTCGATGATGACAAAATTAGGCGGATTTACTGGCGGATAGACGATGAAGAAGAAACAGAGTTTGAAGCCGAATACGGTTTCTCCGTTCCCATACTTCTTTCTACGCTGACAGATAACGAACATTCCGTTACGGTGGTAGCGGAAGATATTTACGGCGTAAAAAGCGCTCCCGTTACGCGTAATTTCCGCGTATCGCTTGCCGAACCTGCCGCGGAAGTGACGTTCCCTAATTACGACACCGTTTTAAACAATACGATAGAAATAACCGGTACCGCGTATGACGAGAACGGAATTCACGAGCTTCAGGTTTCTATTGATAACGGCATTACATATAACCGCGTTCACAGCGGAGGATTTGACACAGGGGAAACAACGATAGACTGGACGTATCAGTTTAATACTAAAATTTTACAGGACGGCCCTCATGTTGTGTTCATTCGTGTTTGGGACGGCTATGGCAGCATCGCGACTTACGCGAACATGATAAATATTGACAACACTCCTCCTTCGATAGCTCTGGACAGCCCGCGTGACGGTTCTGTCACCGTTTCCGGCATTTCCGTTATGGGAAGGGTGATAGATCCCAACCTCGAAAGCATATTCTTTGAAATTAGAAGCCTTGACGGACTGGAAGTAATTCCCGAGTTAAGATCCCGGCAGATTAACGCTGAGGACATCATAAGGGAAGTAATCGATCTCGGCGGACAGGCAGACGGACATTACAACATCGCCGTAGTGGCAACGGACAAAGCCGGTAACATTACGCGCAATTCCAGAAACTTCGAGCTTGCAAGAGCCACACATCAGAACTATATAGAGATCCTTTATCCGCTTGATAACGAAAATGTGAACGGAGAGTTTTATATGTACGGTTACGCCGGAGGCTCGGGACGCGCCGGAACCGTTACAATCAGGATTAATGAAAGGGATTTGGAAACAAACGAAGTGGACGCATCAGGTTACTTCCGCTTTAACCTGAATAACGAAATGTTCACGCACGGCGATAACACCGTAACAGTTCACAGCAACTTCGGCGGGGGCGAACAGGTATTTTCAAGAGAACATAATCTTGTGTACAGCCACACCGGCCCCTGGGTTACGATTGACAGTTTCTCTTTTGGATCATTTGCGTATAACAGGCCGTATGTTTACGGAAGAACCGGCTACACGCTGAGCCCGCAGGACACTGTACTGTTAGCCGACAGAAACACAGAAAGGCGCGTCCGCGACGAAATAAACCAAAAAAGCGTTGATTACACGGAAATAAGTTTCGACAACGGAAGGTCTTTTGTAAGAACATCATCAAACCCGGAAAGAGGATTCGATTACCGCTACAGGCTTGAAACAGGCTTTATGACAGAAGGTCCGCATTATATAATCGTAAGGGCAACAATGAAAAACGGTGAGACAGCTGTTACCAGAATGTTAGTTCAGGTTGACAAAACTCCACCCGTTATACAGCTAATCTCCCCTGAATCAGGCGGAAGGTACAATGAAGAAATAGTGTACTCGGCGACAGCAAGCGACGATGTGGAACTTGTCAGTTTAACCTACCATTTAAGAGCCGGAGACAAGGCTGCATATGAGATTCCGGGATTCCTGCAAGGGTTGTACATAGAAGGAGTAATTCCTCCGTTCCTAAGGCAGATTGACAATGAGATAATCCCGACATTATTTGCCGGAGGCGTTACATATACGGATTTTGGCATCGGATTAAGCTTCTTCGATGACAATGTAAAGCTGCAGGTTCAGTACGGTTTTATGACGCAGGACATATACGAATCCTTAGGCGGAGTAGGGCTTCTCAGGTACGGAGGCCATGTTTTGGGTTTAAAACTGCTTGCCAGCATTTACAGCCTTCCTTTTGGATCGTTCTTGGGGCCGGACTGGGACTGGCTCTCCGCTTCCTTCGCGATAGGCGCGAATTTCTCGCTATTTGACGTAGCGTCAGAAGGCTACACGCAAAGCGGAACGCCCACATGGATGAGCGCTCTTTTACTGCAGATAGAGTTCCCAAGGGTGACGCTCCCTGACAGGACATTTCTTAGAACATTCAGTTTATTCACAGAGGGGCAGTTGTGGTTTGTGCCGACAGATGTTGACGCTGCTTTAAATAATATTCCAACCATAATTCCGCATGTGATTATTGGATTAAGACTGTATATTTTTTAATCCGGAGGTAAAGATGTTAGGTGTAAGGAAAACAAAAAATCTCTTTAAAGGGACAGTCGTCGTCTTTATACTGTTATCACTCTGCGGATTTATTACGACCTGTGACATGCCGCTTGGGCTTGGGGAACCTGTAGACACAGTAGCTCCGACAATTAATATCATGGTGCCGAAACTGAATCAGTCATTCGGCACGATGGTAATAACAACTCCCGTTAATGTATCCGGCGTATGGGATGACAATATGCACATTGTTAGGCTCACCGTTGTAATAACGGACACAAGACGGAATGTTGTGTATACCGACATAGATTTTAATTACACGATAAATGAGGATAAGACTTGGAGCGGCACCCTGTTTCTGCCCGATGTTGAAGGTCTTGGAGAAATGGAACTTGAAATTAAGATTTTCGCGTTTGACAATTTCGGCAATCAGGGCGCGGACACCGTCACAATAAGGGTGGATGTCGTGGCTCCGTGGGTCGAGGAAGCGAAGATTGCGCGTCATTCCAATAGTTATTGGGAGCAGAGTGAACTTCAATATCTGGATTTTTACCGGGAAATAATCAATTTTAACGACCCTGCTTCTTACAGGAACATTCAGTCCCATGACATTGATTATTTTCAAAATGAATCATTTACGCTTAAATTAAGGCTTGATTCCAACTGGACCGATGTTGCAACAAGCAGACTGCAGGTTTTTAACGATAGGGGAGAGAGGATTGTCATTGAAAGCGGAGGAGTTGACCTTAACAGCGAGGAAGGGTGGGGATTAATACCAAGCAGGCAGGTCGAAGGTCCAAAAAATCCGCAGTGGGATTTTAACACCGAGATGCTCTCATCGCTGTTATCAAGCGGTCCATCGTATCTGGAATTTGAAGTGTGGGCTTGGAATATAAATGAATGGGTCGGCGACTGGGATACAGGCCATCCGCGCGAGGTATACAATCAGGTAACATACAGAAAGCAAAACATCGCCGGAACCTGCTGGTACCCCGAAACCGACGTGCCGCTTTTTAATATTGAAAGAGACTCGGGGAGCGGACAGATAGTTGTTTCGCAGGGAGAGCCGCTTCAAATCCAGGTAACGGATGACGACAAATTAAAGATGGTTTACGCGGCTTTAATTGATAAAGAAGTTTACCTTGCCAAACGCGGAACCGATACGGAAGATCAGTTCCATGAGAAAATAAGAACAAATCAGGACGGCTTGCGGGATAATATTATTTCCACCTGGAGTCTTACCAACTTTATTACTTCTGATACCCGAAACACCACAGTTCCCTTGACGCAGAATAATGCCGGTGAATACCGCCTTATATTATTCGCCTGTGACGATAAATTAACTCCCATGTTTGAAACGGAAGGAACTCCCGTCTGGAGCATATATCCTCCGCTGATGGTTGATGTGCAGAATCCCAATTCGCCGATCATTATTATCGAAAGTCCCGCGATGGAAAATAATTTTCCCGATCTGCAAAGCGGCAGAAATTTTAACATGTCCGGTTATACAATAGACAAGAGCGGTACACAGTTTGTCCAGATTGCATGGCTTCCGGCAGGCTTTGATAAATCGCGATCAGAGGCGCTGAGCGCGTTCCAAAAAACGATAGGAAACGCCTATAACGCAAACGGAACGCCGTACGTTGAAGACGGTTTTAGAATCTGGAAAATACCTGTCGGCAGTAATACGCAATATATTCTAAACAATCAGTCATTTGTTTCAAATTCATTTTTAAAACAGTTTGACATCATAAATGATTTTATGATCGACGGCGTTGTGGAAAATAATACAAAACTGTTTTTTATACACACAAGAAACATTTCAAGCGACGAAATAAAAACATTCAGACTGACGGCTTACACGGAATTGCCGGCAGTCACCGTTAATTATCCCGTTCGTGATAACATGATTCACAGCATTGACGCCGATTTACAGTTAAGCATGACTGTAACTCCGGGAAAAGTCGGATTAAAATCCGGATGGCAGGGAATAAGAATAAGGGATATAACGAATTTTTCAGGTGATGAAGTAATCGCCGATATAAACAAACAGAATAATTATCAATTTTTGGGGGATATAGTCGAATCTCCTCCCTATGGTCTCGCCCGTGATTACACAAGAACATTTACAAGAAATAAAAATAACGCGGCAAATAACGATTATTTCGCGGAAGGCTCCAGAAAGGTATATCTCTTTGAAGCGGAAGACATTCTTGGAAATAAAAGGCTTATAGAACTAAAAGTAATCATGTCAAGCGCTCCATCTCTTATGTACATTAATAGTACATTCGCGGACAACACTTACGGAGCCGGAACTGAAATACTGTTTAACGCCGGTTTCTCCATGCCTGTAAATGTTGATAAACAAGGGGGGACAGGGCCGCGTCTAAAATTATTCTTTACCGAGCAGGGTAATACAGCAGGCGCCGCGCAGAACCGTTATGCCGATTTTGTGCAATCAGCCGGAACCATTGTTACATTCCGTTATACGGTTCAAAATAATGATCTTGCGGACAAGTTATACACGGCGGTGGATTCAATTGTGCTCAACGGCAGTTCCATTAATTTTACGAACACTCAGGGCGAGATGGGAATAGCAATCATTCAGATGACAGCCGCCAACCAGGCATCGGGGAGTTTACAGGCGTTAAAATCAATCGGCATTAACGGCGTAAGACCAAGGGTAACAAGAGCCGCGTTTACGCAGATTTCGCCTTTATACGAAAATTTAAATCACTCGGGTGAATCATTCTTCAACGCCGGAAAAACCTTGACGCTGGAACTGACTGTTGACAAAGAAGTTAGAATATCTGGAACTCCGCAGGCTTTATTAAGCTGGGGAACGACAGCGACCGCTTATGCGCAATTTTCATCGATAGAGCCGGGAAACAGAGTAATTAAATTTACGTGGGATGTTTCGACAAATCCAAATGTCGGTTTAAGCCAAGTAAGATGGGGAACCGGAACTACATCCGCCGCGGTAACTCCGTGGATTCAGACAACAAACGGAACTATTACGGACAATTTTGGAAATCCAATCGATCTTAATACCTTGCCAACGGGTAATAATCTNAACGGCAGTTCCGCGCCTGTTTCAAGAGCTTTNATAATTACGACAAATCCGCCCGAAGCGGCACTGGAACTTTACAGAACAAACTCATTGGGTACGCAGGACAGGATAACGGGAAATGACGACATTCTGACCAATAGGGCAATATACATTAAAAATACGCATCCAAACGCGAATACAGTGTTTTGGTATTCGCTCGCCGGAGGCGGTTCTCCCGTAAGATTGGTTCCGGCAGCCGCAAGCGGAACTCTCGAAGATATTAACGCGGCGAATAGTAATTCGACGGCTTACCAGCCGTCAACTTACGCTGTAATCGCATGGCTGGAGGATTTTGCCGGAAACTCGGGAGACAGACCTAAAGACAATGGCGGGAATGAGATAATAAGAAATGTTACTATCAACTCGCGCGCGCCAGAGCTTGTGGCGATAAATTGCCTTGAACCAAACGGCAGATACAGTTACGGAAGATCACTTACATTTAATCTTGTTTTCTCAAGGCAGTTTATCGCAAACATCAACGCCAGAGTAGTAATGGATCTGGCAGGTGACGGAAGCGCAGAGTCAAACAGGATATCAACTATAACGCAGGCGGTAACCCTGAACTCGTCGGGAACCACAATCGCTGTTACCTTTACAGTCCCGAATAACAAATTATTAACAAACATTAAGGCGACCCGCATTACATTTCAGAACATAACGGACGAGTACGGCAATTCATTCAAGGATTATAGTAATGCCGTAACCACGGAGAACGCCGATTGGAGGCCGTTATTAAGCGGCTCCTCGTACAATTTCTCACGCTCCGGTTTAATAATTGATTCCATGGGGCCGCAGGTAACCGGATGGTCTCCGGGAGCCGGACCTGCTTATGGTACGCGTTATCCAAATGGAATTGACGCATCGGGTGAATACGTCAATGGCGGCGTAATGTCTGTCGGTTCAAATCAAATCACTCTTCAATTTAACAAGGAAGTGTTCGCGCAGGCCGGAAAGGCGATTATAGTGCGCCCTTACGGAAACTGGGGCGTTCCTCCGATTTTAAGTAACGAAGATTTTAATACGCTTTACAATTCCGGTTTTGTGAATCATGTAAACGCAAGCAATCAAAATATAAGCATTTTTAACACGGAGCCTGTAACGTCAGCGCAGAGAGAAATATTTCAAAGACGGTTAAAGTGGCTTGATCCGAACGGCATACCGGAAACGAATCAAACCATTAGATCAACTTATACCGCTGATCAGGCAAACGCGATGCTTGCGGAAAGACATCAGAATAATTACTATACCTACACAACAAGAGGCATCGTTCAGTCGGCCGGCGGACTTGCAAGGCCGGATGTAACCGCTCAATGGGTACTCGCCTTCCGCCATGATATTTACGAAGGCATAGGCTCGTTACGCGAAGTTTTTAACGCGGCGGAATGGAAGTGGCAAAGATTACTGTCAACTTCCACAGCGATAAGCAATAACACCGCGTCAAGCACGTACACCGTTACGATTACCGTTCCCCAGACGCTTCAGAAAGGAAGAATATGGGAAGTGATTATAGAAGAAGGCGCGTTCAGGGATGCCGCGGGAAATGAGTCCGCTCCAATCTCCGAAGGTCAGTACAGGTTCTGGTCAGGCGGAACGGAAACGCCCGTGATTCGCGTTGACAGATATTCCCAAAGCGATCATTTCCACGGTCTTTTTGACGCGGACAGCAATATGTTCGGCGCGTTCGGCGCGGCAAACAGACCGAAAGTCGATACAAGGATCAGAATAGACTGTGAAACGCCGGGAGCGTCGATTTATTACGACACGATAAGAACTCACTTTACTCCAGCCGCCGCCGGAACCGGAACAAATACGAGTACGGTTTTCACATCAACAACCTTAAACACAGGCGACAATTTCTTTAATCACCCGAATATAAACGCGGGTACAGTACATACTAGTAATACAACGCCGAATCATACTATTCCCACCGCCAATCTGGGTAATAATGCGGTCAATACAGCTAATAATACTTATGCCTTGCGCGGAGCTAATCCCGGTTTCGCAAACGCGTGGATCGGAAATATCGGACATCATTGGGGTATGACTCAGGCGGAATCGGCTGCCGTTCCGATTACGAAGACCGACGGATACTGGACATCGCTTCTGGTTCCTTCTGTTTCGCAGACAAGNGGCGTAAACGTGCCGATTTCCCAAAACGGCGCGATATTGATGTCAAGTCTTAACGCAGCGGGAAACGCGGTGCTTACAAGCGGAAGGAATTACAAAACGGTTCCGGCTACAGGCGTTGCCGAGTACCACGCGTCTGTATTCCCGGCTTACACAAATAACACTACCGGAAGGATTTATGCCTCCACCGCGAACGCCGGAACCGATCGCACAGAAGGACATTTCTTCTACGCCGGAGACGCGTACTGGGAGTCGGGAGCGAACGCGGCGATGAATAACCGCGATGCTTCAGGTGATACGGACTCAAGGCTCTTCTCCGGAAGAAGGGATTATATTGTAGCCGCGGCAAGAAAAAATCAAGTCAGTGCGGGAGCCGCCGCTCAGATAGGCCCATCTCTTGCAGCCTCAGGATGGGACAGGGACGGCGTTTTTAAAACAACAGTTCTTCACAGAAACCCGAACGGAAGGACAGCGGCTAACACCACGTTCCCAGGGACATCAAGCGGCACCGCACGCATGTATTTGCAGGGTTTTGATTTGCCTGTTAATACTTCGATTGCCGGATTCCCGTTGAATGAGGCAACAGCTCCATTTCCTGTCAGCGGATACCAGTGGCTGGATTATTTTACTAGACAGGCATGGCGCGTTAATACGGAAGCGGTTCCGGCCAATGAAGCGGCAAGAAGAGCGGATAATAATTATATATGGGTAACATGGGATATTGTGACGGACTGGTACCAGAAAGGAAGAACATGGACCAGTGATAACGGGACAGGAACCGGCGGCTCGTTGTTCAGGGACGAAAAAAATTACGGTTCAATTCTTTGTACTTACGGAGCCGTAAATTATCGTTTTGAACAGACATATTGGTCTAACTCAGGCACGGGATTCAGATAGGGGGCAAATAATGAAAAATAAAATATTAGAAATGACGGTTTTCGCGTTTGTTTTTCTTTCTCTTTGTCTGACTGNCTGNGATGTCTCTTTNGGATCGCAGATCAATATAAAAGGTCCTGTCGTAAGGATTACAAGCCCTGTCCTNATTGAAGAGCAAGAAGACATTCCCGTAAGAGAATCATTTAATGTCGCCGGAACCGCGCAGAGCGCTAACGGCGTCGCGCGGATGGAAATAAAACTTGATTTTTATGACAGATATTCAAGATCGACACTGCGTCTTGGAAGAGAATGGAAATTTGAATCTAATAAATGGCACTACAAGAAAGATACCAATATGGAGTGGTGCGAATATCTTATTGACGAATATCAGGGCGAAGAAGATATAGAAGAGCATTATTGGAGAGCAGAGAACGATACCGTTTACTGGAACATACCGGTTCTCCTTGACGGATTGCATCTAAGCACAGGGGATGTGTTTATCACGGTAAGCGCGTGGGATCGGCCCGGAAATCATGATTCCGGATCAACAGATAAAATAAAAGTTTATTATATTAACAACGAACCCAGTTTCTTTATTCTATCCCCCGGCGAACCTGTTTTTAGAACCGACATGGAAGGAGATTTCAGAAATCCGGATGTGCCGCAGGAATTTTATAACTATGTCTATGATCCTTTAAATAATCCGGATGCCACAATGACTTATATCAGAAACTGGATTACCGACGAACCGTGGCAGATTAGATACTTGATAGACGATGAAGCAACCCTGCCTTTGACTCTAAAAATTGAGTTTACGAATAAACATCACATTGATCTTCAAGACGATAAGATCACTTACTACGAAGATTCGATAATAATAGATTATAGAACCGGGTATATTAATATAGGCGCCATCGCGCAGGGAATGAACCTGAATAAAGACGAGCCTACCTATATGCAGATTGTTACGCGCCTTTCAGACTCCGTCGGCAACGAACAGTTCAGATCCCACGGATATTTCGCGTATCTTCCCGACGCGGTAAAACCGTGGACGGTAATTAATTTCGCCTACATGCCTGACGAGAACAATCCCCCGGAGAATTTGGCTCCGGAAAATTATCCTTCGCAGGCATTTATTTTAAAAAATTCCACAAACAGGGGAAGCATTGCGTACGGCAAACATTTCCTTGAATCTGTTTCATGGACTATCTACGGACTTTTTGAAGACTCTCTTGAAGAGACGGGATTTACAAGAAGCGGTTCGGTTCCTTACAGCGGGGATAGATATACACAGGGTTGGGATTTTGAGTCCATAGAAGATTACGGAACCGGACCGTTCAGAATGGAAGTCACGGTAAAGGATAAAAATAATAACGAGGGAACATATTTCGGTTACTTTAATATCGAAAGCAATGCCACTCCCAAAGTGCAGAAAATACTGACCGACCTTGATAACCCGTTATTCGGAAGCAATACGGGAGTTATAACAATAAAAGGCATAGCGGAGATCGAAAGCGACCTTTATGGCCAGGTAAATATTAATAGGGTAACACTTGCATGGATTAGGCCTGACTCGCCTAATTCCGCAAGCGCGAGGGTGACCTATACCGACAGAACATTCTCAAACTGGAACAACGCGACGCCGGGAGGATATCATGATACCGCAAACGGAGTCGTTATTTGGGAACTGGCTTCAAATGAAATAATATCTTTAGGTAAAAACGACTCTACGCAGCTTGATGAATATGAGTTCAGCAAAGATTTAAATCTTTTCAGTCAGCTAAATATTGGAATAGGCGCGGGAAAGTTCCCGATATCGCAGATGGATTTTATTGTCCGTGTCGCGAGCAGCGCGGAAACTCCGTCTTCTCCTAAGTCCTCAACGTTTCAGTTCACGACATTCGGTGATATTCAATCTCCTTCCATCGTTCTTACAAAAATACACATTCACAGAGACGGAAGTGCCGTCGCGGATGAGCTTTCGTATCCGCTCGCGGATTCAATGATATCCACAATCAAAAAGGATGACACAATCTGGTTTGAAGGAACGTGGAATGACAATTCAAGGACCAGCTGGTCAGGGCTTTCTGAGCAGGCGCTTAGAAACTGTTTTGGCAGCATGACCGTAATCTGGAAAGGAGAGACGGAAATCCCATTTACGATATCCGCGCTTTACGCCAATCCCGGCGGAGCTTCAGGCACATGGGTAACATCACAGCGGCATTTTACCGAGAATAACACGGACCCGATTGTTTTTCTTAATGTATCTCTTTCAGATCTCAGCAATAACCACGGAAGCATAAACCCATCATTTATGATAGAAACCGATAACCCCACCCTTGTTCTTATTTCGTCAACGACAAGCGACGGCATTTACGGAAACAACAAGGAAACCGATCTTATGTGGAACCCCAGACGCCCGGTATTTATCAATCTGGTATTTAATAANCCTGTAAAATTCTTTGACAATGTNCCTCCGACAGCGGCAAACGCTCCAAGGCTGATGCTTAANAATAACGGAAGAGCATTTTATTACGAAGGCAATAATACCTCTACATTTACATTCATTTATTATGTAGACGGGCAAAGCGGACACTCCCTTGGAGTAAACGGGCTAGGAGGAGGTTCTTCCGACGGCAGACTAAATGTAATAGGCATAGAGGAAAACGACTTTCCTCTTACGGCTTGGGTCAGTGTCGAAGCTGAAACCAGGGTAAATATTCCGGCCGGTGTTTTTGATCCAGGTGTCTCCACATCGCTTGCCGGAAATAAAAATATTGTTATAGATAAAGGCGCTCCCGCGATTATCAATTTCACGTCAACAACCGCGGCGGCAAGGGAGCACGGCAAGGGAAGTTCCATAAATATCAATGTTAACTTTAATGAACCTGTCATAGTAAATGGAGCGACCGCCGAAAATTTAAGGTTGAATTTATCAGGCATTACGGGAAGCCCCGCCGCTATCGCGCATTACACAAATGTCACGGGCCCTACCAGCATAGGTTTTACATATACCGTAGCCAATGCGGATAACAGTCAAAACACAGGAACCGGATTTGTTGGTGTCGCGGGCGTTACAATGGGTTCAGGCGTTACAATAAGGGACGAGGCGCTTAATGATTTTACCGTTACGGCGGTTGCGGACGGCACGATTTACAATAACCAGACGCCAGCGCATCTTCAGGTAAAAACAAGCCTGCCGCAGGCTCCTTCCATAGACACTGCCGTAGCTGGAACTCATTACGGGAACACGAGTTTTCATATAAACGATATTTTATCAAGTAACGCGGCGGTCGAGTATACATTAAACTACACCGGAGCCGGATCTGTATGGACGACTTTGACGCAGGCAATTCACGGCACAGTCGGCAATTACTACGCGATAATTCCGCTTTCGGTTAACGGCGGCAATCAAATCGCGGCAAGGCAGTACGATAACGCGAATCCCAGAAACCTGTCCGGTATTTCAAATGTCGTAAGTGTAACGCTTGACAAGGGAAATCTTCTGGAAAGAATCACGTCAAGCACGCCCGACGGCATTTATGGAACCGGAACCGCAATCAGCATTGATCTTGTTTTTAGAAAAGCCGTGTATTTCTCCGGGATGCCCTCGAACGCTACTTTAACACTTAATAACGGGCAGACGGCGTCGCTTCCAAACGCGAACAGCCATTCGGCGGACTACAAGACATGGACATTTACATTTAACTCGGCAGCCGCGACGCCGACCGCGATTAATAATGACAGGCTTGATGTTACGGCAATAAATATTAGTACGGTGACATTTTCCGACGCGCAGAGCGGAGGTACAAATGTAAACAGTAATATAAGTCTTGCGGAACTGTCCGCGGATAACAGGCTTAGAAACCAGAAATCCATAAAGATACTTACCGGAAATCCAGAAATCGCGACTCCGACTCTTGGCGGCGGAATTATTTACAGTTCCGCGAATAACACGCTCAGGTTTACATTTAACAGGGACATCTATGCCGGTGATACAAATAACAAGGCTGTTATAAGGCAGGTAGCGGCAAACTTCAGAATACCCGCTGTTCTTACGGTAGAACAATATAACGCGCTATTCACGGGCAGAAGCGATTTAAATGACGTGGCGGAGTTTACAGGACGTCCCGGCGGTTACGCGTCAAACGCCGCCTGGTGGCAGTGGATTGGACAGCAGTTATACCAGGAGGGAACAAACGGAGCCACATCCGCTTATGTTTCCGATACGTCTGTAAAGTATATTCTGCGCTACGATATATCAACATCATCCGATACATTGCCGGCGATACATGCCGACATGCCGGCTTATGCCGCGCTTAAAACGCTGTTCCGCGAAGCGGAAGCTCTCAGGTTTGATGTTAATGACAGGGAAGTGACCATTGCGGGGCAGATTATTACATTGAATCTGACAGGCGCAAAAGCGCTGCCCGTAAAGGGAGTGACATATCAGGTAAAATTTCCAAACGGATTTGTTAAAGATTTTCTTGAAAATCCGAACGGCGGATACATAACGGGAGATTATGTAGATTTAAGCACTTTGGTATCGGGCGGAGTTGAGACTCCTTTTATAAGGATCAACAAGGGCGAAAACAGGGAAGTAATTACGGGAACGGGAAATAACAGACAGGCTGTTCAGCCGCTTACATCAACCGCGAAAATCGACTGCCGCACTCCGACGGCAACGCTGACATATAGAATACAGCAGACGACGGATAATATCGGGCGTTTGATCTGGCGCGCCAATCCCACTTGGTTTGTGAACGCAGCCGGAACCAGTACGACAAATCAGACTCCAACCGCCGCTAATGGTGGTACAATGAGATCAAACCGCCTCCCCAATCTTGGAAGCCAGGTAAACAGCGAATATGAATCATTTAACGCTACAAAAAACAGGCCGCAGACCGGTGAAAGCACAAACGGAACAACAGACCTTTATACAGGAAGATACCCCAACGGCTATAATATGTGGATTCCGATGGCGGCAATGCCGGGTAATTACGAGAATTATACTGTAGATCAAACAACGATTACCGTTGGAACAAATAATTATAATGACGGCGGAATGATAATACACCTTGAAGCAAGAGCCGTGATCGCCGCCGCGACCGCATATTATTATGANGCGGCATACCGTTCGGTATTTGTATTCAACAATGTNGCAATTAATGGNAATGCTCATTCGAACCAATATACCAATGTCGGAACATTCGCGGAAGGCGGAAGTTTCTCTTCCGCTAACGGGGTATTGGCGCGAATGTGGATAAGAGGCGGAGACAATACAATGGGTAACCCGTCGGTTCCCGATTTTCCGATAAACAGGGACAGGTCACAGCCGCGCATGGCAAGACTATTAACGCCGATTCAGGTAAATACAGGCGCAACTCCTGTTACCATAGGTCCGACGGGAAACACGGTTAATTTTAACAATCTAGCGAACGCGACAAGCGCGGAAATCAATAATAATCATATACCGGCCGCTTATGGTACTGACGGTTATTATCTTTGGTTTTGGGTAACATGGAAGCTTAATGTAAACGCGTACATCGACCTATTCGCGGGCGAGCTTCCCGTTTCTGATAACGCGGCGCAGGTTCCGCAAAACCAGAAGGATATGTATTACTCGTATATAATGGCAAAGGAACATTTCCCGGTAATCCCCGGAAGAACAACTGTTGTCGGAGTTGGGACTACATGGGATAATTATGTAGACGGCGGACACGGCGCATTAAGATTCGGAAGCGTAACGGCTGTTCCGGTCACAACGGATTAATAATTAAAAGCCGCTGTCTTTGGACGGCGGTTTTTATTATATATATAATATTTTCTTGACATAAATTAATGAAGTATATACGATATTTATGTGGAGAAAGAAGAAATAATAATATTAAAGAATATTGACATTACGCTTGATAAGTTGTACAAGTATTTGACGAAACAACCCAGCAGATGGGTGCGGATATTTAATGCTGTAGTAGCAGTTGTAGGTGTACTTGGGGTTATTGCAATTATTGATGTAATTATTAACTGGATTGCCGGTTGATGGGAGGTAAAGATGTTGTTTCAGCTTATCGTAGGTATTTCTTTAGTACTGATAAGTATTTGTCTTTTTATTCTTGGCCGCCAAATTAGAAAGAATCCATAGGTTTCATAAATAAATGGTTAGAGTCAAACAGGCAGTTTTTTATAACGATAATGAATTACAATCAAACAAAATTGTTAAAAAACATTACAATCCTTAATTTATAGTATTAAATGGACAACGCCTACGAAAAAATAATCACGTCCCTTAAACGCCGCGTGAATAGCGCGGCCTTGGGCGCGACCGCTGCGGATGTCTGCGCCGATACAGCCCTTCCTCTTGCGGTTGTGCGCGAGCTGCTGCCTAAAGCCGCCGATGAATATTCCGCGGGTTTGCGCGTAACAGAATCGGGAGAAATTTTATACGATTTTCCGCACGGGTTTAAAAGCCGTTACCGCGGATTCAGCGCGTTTGTAAAAAAAACCGCGAAAAAATGTTTTTCATTTCTTAAAAAGGCTTCTTCTTTATTTTTCAAGATATGGATCATGGTAATGTTGATCGGATATTTTATTTTTTTTCTTGCTCTCGCCGCCGCGAGCGTAGTTATTTCGATTGCGGCAAGATCGTCTAACAATAATACTTCCTCTGACAGCGGTTTTGGGGGATTGAATCTTTTTGGGATTATGTGGCATCTGTGGTTTTATTCGGAGATAACGCGCCCAAGCGGCGATTATGGTTATGAAAGAATTAAAAAACCCGCAAAAGAGAAAAGACCGATCCACAAAGCGATTTTTTCTTTTGTTTTGGGTGATGAAGATCCAAATAAAAACTGGGAAGATCAGGAAAACAAGGCATTTATCGCATTCCTTCAGGCAAACAGGGGAGTGTGTTCACTGTTTGAATACATGGCGTACTCAGGCAGGAACAGNACGGAAGCGCAAGAAGGTATATTGTCATTCTGTTCAAAGTACGGCGGAAGCCCTGAAGTAACNGAAGAAGGTACCATCGTTTACAGGTTTGACGAGCTTTTATTAAAATCAGATAACGCCGGNTTTTCCGCGCTCTCTCCNCCGATACAATACCTTAAAACATTTTCTACTAACAAGAAATCTAAAAATATAATCTTTGCGCTCATTAACGCCGTAAACCTTGCATTTGGATCTTATTTTCTTTTTAATTCGGTTTCAGCAGGTAATCTTATAGCGGAAGCTCAATATCAGGCGTCTTCCTACCTTTACGCGTTTACCCATTTAATAATGGATATACTCGGTATGGCG
The DNA here is from genome assembly GCA_009786625.1 of Treponema sp. Taxonomy (GTDB): domain Bacteria; phylum Spirochaetota; class Spirochaetia; order Treponematales; family Breznakiellaceae; genus WQXQ01. The sequence continues at coordinate 8,798 of WQRT01000007.1, read as the reverse complement.
AACCCGCAAATTTTTATCATGACGGTTCTTGGTATCGTTCCGCTTTTATTCTCAGTTTTTTTCTGGCTTGTTCCTGCGGTCAGGTTTTTTCTTGAAAAAAATGAGAACGAAAAAATTAAACTTAAAAATTTTAAACGTTTTGGTTTTAGTAAGATCTGGTTTAATCCATTTAAAGTCGATATAGAAGAAATAAAGCATCCTTCCCCTGTGTGCAATCCGAAAAAACCTGCTGACGACAGATTGATAAAAGAAATAGGAGCCGTCTCAATGCCGGAAATTGAAACGGGCGAAAACGGAAAATTAATTTATTCATTCAACGAACTTGATGCAGAAAAAAAAGCCTTAAAAAAATACCGTTCTTTAATTGATTTATCAAAAATGGAACTTGGAAAAACGGTATTTGACAGCAGTAAATAAAACACAGCCCGTACAAGATTGACGCTTAGCGTAAATTACTGTAAATTATAAAAAGACAGACTAGCTCATTTGGATAGAGCGTCAGCCTCCGGAGCTGAAGGCGGTGGGTTCAAATCCCGCGTCTGTCATGGAAAAAATGGGTATTATTTTTTATTATAAATTACATGGTAATTGTTAAAAGTTACGGGATTTGAAACTTTTTTGCGGCCTGGAGGAGCCGTCGCAAACAACGTTTGCGGGGGTTCCGCAGGGTAAACCGGCAGGGAGGCCGGTTTAGCAAAAAAGACGGCCCGGAAAGCCGAGACAGGAGTCGAGGCTTGGAGGGCAAATCCCGCGTCTGTCAAAAAAATGGAGGATGATATGCATTGCGTAAGAAAAATTAAAGATGATCTATTTTGGGTAGGCGCGAACGACAGGCGTTTGGCGATGTTTGAAGGCGTCTATTCGGTCTCGGGCGGCGTGTCGTACAATTCGTATCTTATAACAGACGAGAAAACCGTGTTATTCGACACGGCGGACAAGGCGGTTACGCACAGGTTCCTTGAGAATGTGGATTTCGCACTCGGCGGAAGAAAACTCGATTATCTTGTAGTGCAGCACATGGAGCCGGATCATTCATTCTCGCTTAAAGAAATAATCGGGAAATATCCCGGCGTGAAGATTGTATGCAGCGCGTTAACATTAGAATTTATAAAACAGTTCTTTGAACTTGATATTAAGACTGAAAGAGAAGTTGTAATTGTAACGGAAAAAGATACGCTTAATACAGGAAGGCATGTCCTTCACTTTATTATGGCGCCTATGGTTCACTGGCCGGAAGTCATGGTCACCTATGATGCGGCGGATAAAATTCTTTTTTCAGCTGATGCGTTTGGAACCTTCGGCGCGTTAAACGGAGCGCTTTACGCTGACGAAGTTGATATTGAAAAAGATTACATGAACGAATACCGCCGTTACTACGCAAATATTGTCGGTAAGTACGGCGATCAGGTTCAATCGCTTTTACAAAAAGCCTCCGCTGTTCCCATTGATATGATTCTTCCGCTGCATGGCTTTGTATGGAGAAACAACCTTTCCGCTATTCTTTCCAAATACACGCTTTGGAGCGGCTACGAACCTGAGGAAAAAGGCGTGATGATCGCTTACGCATCTGTTTACGGTAATACCGAGAACGCCGCGGAAATTCTCGCATGCAGCCTTCGCGGCAAAGGCATAAAAACCGTGATGTTTGATGTCTCAGTTACACACTCATCCGAAATAATAGCGGCTGTTTTTAAATGGAGCCACCTTGTCTTCGCCTCCACAACATACAACGCAGGTATTTTTATTTCTATGGAAGAACTTATAAATGATCTTGTTGCGCATAACATTCAAAACCGCACTGCAGCCATAATCGAAAACGGCTCATGGGCGGCGGCAAGCGGGGGGTTAATCCGGGAGAAGCTTGAGCAGTGTAAGAATATAAAAATTATTAATCAAACCCTTAGTCTCAAATCAAGTCTTAAAAAAGAGCAGTTACCGGAAATAGAAGAAATCGCACTGGCAATTGCCGCCGATTTCCCGAAAGCCGCGGATATTCCAAAAGCGGAATCTTCATCAAATGAAATAAAACCCGCTTCTGTAGATCCAAACGCCATGTTCAAGCTGTCTTACGGACTTTTTGTGCTTACGGCAAAAGACGGCGCAAAGGATAACGGCTGTATCATAAATACGGTTATGCAGATAACGGTGTCGCCGCTTAGAATTATCATCGCTGTAAATAAAGCAAATTACACACATGACATGATTGTTAAAACAAAAACTTTTAACCTTTCAGTTTTATCAGAAAGCGCACCCTTTGATATTTTCCAGCGATTCGGTTTTTCCAGCGGAAAGGAAAAAGATAAATTTGAAGGTCTTGACAACAGCCGCGCAGCCAACGGCATAAGGTATATAAGCGGAAATACAAACTGCGTAATTACAGCGGCTGTCGCCGATTCGTATGATTACGGCACACACACAATTTTTATTGCCGATGTTACGCAGACAATTATTTTATCAAACGAGAAGAGCGTTACTTATCAATATTATTTTGACAACATCAAACCAAAACCTCAGNCTCCNAAAGAAAGNAAAAAGGGTTATGTTTGNAAAATCTGCGGCTACTTTCACGAAGGAGATCTGCCCGAAGGCTTTGTATGCCCGCTTTGCAAGCATGGAGCGGANGATTTTGAAAGAGTATAAGAAACTTTAATTTCCCGTATATTCTTCCTTATTTTTGTCAGTTTTTGTGCCGAAAATGGAAGTAATATACCAATTTCCGGAGTTTTTTATGCCAAATGTGCCAGTTTCAAAAATCACGCTTTTTTCCTCAGGAGTCGGTTTTTTTGAACATAGCGGCTGTGTTTCGGGGACAAAAGAAATAACGCTGCCGTTTAACACAAATGCTGTTAATGACGCGTTAAAATCTCTTGTTATAAGCGATCCTGAAGGATGCCCCGCGGTTTCATATCCGTCGGAAGAAACATTCAGCCGGACATTGATGAGCCTTTCAATCAATTTGAACGGTTCAAGCATACAGAGCATGCTGCAAAGTCTTAAGGGCGCGGAAATTGAAGTGTTCGCTCCAAAATCAATAAAAGGAAGAATTATATTCGCCGAAAGACGCACGATAAACGAAGCGGATAAGCAAAAACTACCCGGTTCAGAAAGCGTAAACGGCTCCAGGGATTATCTTTCACTTTTTACGAGTAACGGTATTAAAACAGTTTGCATTGACGAAATTAGTCATTTTACTTTTAGTGATCCAAAAATAACAGAAGATCTAAACCGCGCTCTTGATCTTGCAATGAAATCTCAGGATGACAAGACGCGCAACCTTACAATAGAACTTGCCGGTAACAGCGAGCGCCGTATTTCATTCGGCTATGTAATCCCCGCCGCTGTCTGGAAGGCATCTTACCGCTTGAATATTAATTTAAAAAATTCTTTTCTGCAAGGCTGGGCGATTGTTGATAATAACAGCGATAATGACTGGAATAATATTGAGCTTGCGCTTGTTACGGGAAAACCTGTTTCGTTTATTCAGGATTTATATAAAATTCATAATCCTACACGCCCGATAATTCCTCTTTTAACAGAAGGAATCGCGGACGCGAAAACTTATGATTCGGGAAGCAGTAAAAGTTCTACACTCGGACAATCANTGAAGCGCAGNATAGANAAAAAAATGCAAAGCGTATCANTAAGCCAGGATGATATAGATGCGATATTGTCCCCGATAAGCGGCACACATGAAGCTGCAAATGAAGATGATAATTCGCAGATAGGATCTCTTATCAATACTGCCGCATCACGTCCTGCGGGCGATCAATTTGAGTACACAATCAAAAAACCTGTAAGCCTTTCAAGGCAGCAAAGCGCAATGCTGCCGCTTGTTGAAGGAATCATAGAAGCTAATAAATACCTTGTATTTTCAAGGGAAGAGAAAAATGCAAACTGCGCGTATAATCCAGCCATTTGCGTGGAACTTACAAACAATACGGGAATGAAACTTCCGGCAGGTCCAATAACAGTATATGACGGAATGTCTTACGCGGGAGACGCACTAATTAAATTCTTCCCGATTGACGAAAAACGTCTTATATCCTACGGCGAGGATCTTTCTGTAACATGCAGTTTTATTACCACGGTTTCAGAGAAAGTCTCCTTAATAAAAATTGAAAACGGTTTAATGAAGCAAAACAGAAAAACAATTTATCAGTCTGTTTACACTTTCAGGAATGCCGGAAATGAAACAAAAAAAATTATTATCGAACATCCGCTTACGCCTAGAGCTGATTTAATAAGTCCTGTCCAATACAGCGAAAAAACCCATAATCTGTACCGTTTTACCGAAACTCTGCCGTCTTCTGACGATTTTATACATTTTTCTGTTACCGAAGAAAAAGTGTTATGCGAAGAACTTGAGATTATAAATTTCCATTATGAAAAACTCGCCAGTTTTCTTTCTGACAAAGCTGTTACGCAAAAGAAGGTACAGGAAGTTTTGAATAACGTTTCTTCTTTAAATCAAAAAATTATAAAAGCGGGAGATACGCACAAGGATTTAAAGGATAAACTCAAGCAAATGCTGGATAAGCAGGAAAGGACGCGCAAAAATATTGATGCCGCCGGAAACCAGAGCCAGCAGGGAAAAGAATACCTTCAGCGACTTGCCAGGGAAGATTCGGAAATTGACGCTCTTGAAGAAAAGATAAACACCGCAATGAATGCGATTGAAGAAGCTAACAAAGAGTATGAAAAATATCTTTTGGGAATTAAGCTTGAGTAATATTTTAAATCCATGAGAAACATTTTAACAGTTTTCATTTTAACATTTATCATTATTATCATAACAGCGCTTTCATGTACAAGCTCGCCTTCAGAAAGCGAAGTTGTAAGACCAAGGTATTTATTCCCCGGCGATTATATGGCTGATCCGGCTGCGCATGTATTTAACGGCAGGCTGTATATTTATCCGTCGCACGACAGGGTATCTTCGGCTGGCTCAGGCGGTATGGACGGCGGCGCGTATGACATGATCGATTATCATGTGTTTTCGTTAGACGACATTTTTTACGGGGATGTTACGGATCACGGTGTGGTTTTATCTCTCCGTGATATTCCCTGGGCAAGAAGCCAGTTATGGGATAACGATGTCGCTTGCAAAGACGATATATATTATATGTACTTTCCCGCTAAGGATCATAATGGAATTTTTCGCATCGGCGCAGCCATTGCGTCTCGTCCCGAAGGTCCTTTTATTCCGCAACCAGAGCCAATTCCAGGAAGTTACAGTATTGATCCATGCGTGTTTGAAGATGACGGAAATTATTATATGTATTTCGGCGGGATATGGGGCGGACAGCTTCAGCAATATAACGGCAACACATACGCTGGGACGTCAAACCGTCCTAACAATAGCGGCAGAGCCATATCGCCGCGCGTTGCTAAATTAAGCGGTGATATGCTGCGGTTCGCGGAAGAACCGCGTGAACTTTTAATCACTGACAGAAACGGAAACCCGCTCATGAGCGCGGATAACTCAAGACGTTTTTTTGAAGCCTCATGGATGCACAAGTATAACGGCGTATATTATTTTTCCTATTCAACAGGCGACACTCATTATTTGTGTTACGCAACAGGCGATAATCCCTACGGGCCTTTTATTTATCAAGGGATTATATTAACGCCTGTTATCGGCTGGACGACCCATCACTCAATTGTAGAGTTTAAGGAGAAATGGTATTTATTTTATCATGACGCGCGGCCGTCAGGCGGAACAGATCATCTGCGCAGCATGAAAGTAACAGAGTTGACGCACCTTCCCGATGGATCGATACAGAGAATAAACGGAATGAGATAGTTTTTAACGCCTTCCCACTTTTATTTTAAAATGGTATAAATGACTCATGAAGAAAGCTGCGGTTGTTATGGGAAGCGACAGCGATTTGCCTGTCCTTGAAAAAACGTTTAAAAGATTGAAAGATTTTGATATTCCTTTTGAGGCTCATGTGATGAGCGCCCACCGCACTCCAGCAAGAGCGGCGGAATTCGCTTCAAACGCGGCAAAAAACGGCTTCGGCGTAATCATCGCGGCGGCCGGGATGGCGGCGCATCTTGCAGGAGTAATGGCGGCGCATACCACACTGCCTGTAATCGGTATTCCGATTAAATCCTCGCTTGACGGCCTTGACGCGCTGCTTGCGACTGTACAGATGCCTCCGGGAATCCCTGTGGCCGCGGTGGCAATAGACGGCGCTGATAATGCGGCGATTCTCGCGGCACAGATTCTGGCAACAGGCGACAATGCCCTTGCGGATAAACTCACCGCTTTTAAAACAGACATGGCAAACAAAGTAACGGAAAAAGATAATCAATTACAGGAAAAATTTAAATAAGACTCTAATCAGGATAAAATATGCAGGAAAATTGCGGAGTATTCGGAATATTCACTTCAAGTTATAACACGGATGTCGCTTCTCAAGCGTACCTCGCGCTTTTCGCTTTGCAGCACAGAGGACAGGAAAGCTGCGGGATTGCAGTATGCTCAGACGGGCTTATGCAGTATCACAGCGATCTCGGCCTTGTGCCTGAAGTTTTTTCAAGAGAAACGCTTGATAAACTTGGAAGGGGAAACATGGCGGTCGGTCACGTACGTTATTCGCCGATGGATCAAAAAAGCAGATCGAACGCGCAGCCTCTCGTTGTGCGCCATATCAAAGGTTCAATGGCGATTGCGCATAACGGAAGCATCACAAACGCGAACAGCCTCCGCGAAAAACTTCAGATGGAAGGCGCTGTATTTCACACATCGAATGACAGCGAGATCATTATAAGCATTATCACAAAAAAAAGAATTCAAACAAAAACAATAGAAGACGCCATAGATATGGCGATGCACGAGATCGAAGGCGCGTATTCACTTGTAATTATGTCTCCCAGTAAGCTGATAGCGGCGCGTGACCCGTACGGTTTCCGTCCGCTCTGCATGGGTTCTCTTAACGGCGGTATTGTGTTTGCATCGGAAAGCTGCGCTCTTGACAGTATAGGCGCTGATTTTATACGGGACATCGAACCCGGCGAGATCGTTGTGGCGGATAAAGACGGAACCCGCAGCATTAAAACACATTGCGGAAAAAAAAGCGGTATGTGCGTTTTTGAATATATTTACTTCGCGCGTCCCGATTCCGTTATAGAAGGATCATGTGTGCATAACGCGCGTCAGAGAGCCGGTTCTTTTCTCGCGCTGGAACATCCCGTTCAGGCGGATGTTGTTTTCGGTGTTCCCGATTCAGGTCTCGATGCCGCTCTAGGTTACTCGCGCCAGTCCGGTATTCCGTACGGAGTCGGATTTATTAAAAACCGCTATATCGGACGCACATTTATTCAGCCGACTCAGGAAGAACGTGATCGTGCGGTGCGGATAAAATTGAATACAATCGAATCAACCATAAAAAATAAAAGAGTAGTATTGATTGATGATTCAATTGTGCGCGGAACAACCATGCGCCGTATTGTAAAACTGGTGCGTGAAACAGGAGCGAAAGAAGTGCATTTACGCATATCGTCTCCGCCTTTTATAAATCCGTGTTACTTCGGCACTGATATCGATTCAAGGGAGAATCTCATTGCTTGTAAAATGAGCATAACGGAAATCCGCGAATACCTCGGCGCTGACAGTCTTGGATATTTATCAATCGATCATGTTCCCAAAATCGCCGAAAACGCCAAATGCGGTTTTTGCGACGGCTGCTTTACCGGGAAATATCCTGTCCCGGAACCTGCAATCATTCCAAAAAGTAAATATGATCAAAAAATCGGAGAATCAAATTGATGCCGCATTTGAACACGCAAATGCGAACGCATTTGTATTTCTTCGCGGCTAAAATATAAGGTTACAGTAATGAATAATAGTTACAGCGAAAGTTATAAAGCAGCCGGTGTTGACGTAACGGCAGGTTATCGTTCTGTCGCGTTAATAAAAAAACATGTTGAACGAACAAAAATCAACGGAGTGCTGGAAGGTATAGGCGGTTTCGGAGGATTGTTTGCGCTTGATAAAAATAGTTTTTCAGAACCTGTGCTTGTTTCCGGCACAGACGGGGTCGGAACAAAATTAAAAATCGCGATGCTGCTTGATAAACACGATACAATCGGGATTGACTGCGTTGCCATGTGCGTAAACGATATTATCTGCGCCGGAGCGAAACCTCTATTTTTTCTCGATTATCTTGCGATGGGAAAAAATAAACCTGAAAAAGTAGAAAAAATTGTCGCAGGAATCGCAGAAGGCTGTGTACAGGCAGGATGCGCTTTAATCGGAGGAGAAACCGCCGAGCATCCCGGCATGATGGGCGAAGATGAGTATGATGTAGCGGGTTTTTCTGTTGGTATCGCGGAAAAATCTAAAATACCGGATAAGTTAAGCGTAAAAAAAGGAGACGTTGTTATCGCCGCGGCATCATCCGGTGTACATTCAAACGCTTTTTCGCTGACGCGGAAAGTTTTTAACATTGATAATAACTCAAGCATCCTTGAACAGCGTTTTTCAGAACTAGGCAAAACACTAGGCGAAGAACTTTTAACGCCTACAAGAATATATGTTAAATCTATAATGGAACTGCTTAGTAAAATAAATATTAAATCAATATGTCACATAACAGGAGGCGGCTTTTACGAGAATCTGCCCAGGGCGTTCGGCGATGATGTCGGCGCGTTAATTTTTAAAAGTAAACTGGATATCCCGCCTGTTTTTAACCTGATTTCCAAAACAGGAAACATCCCGGAGCGCGATATGTTTAATACCTACAACATGGGCGCCGGAATGTGCGTCATCACATCACCTGAAAACGCGCAAG
>WQRT01000006.1 GCA_009786625.1 Treponema sp. | reverse complement strand
ACAGTGCGTCCGCCGAAAGCGTCGTTAATATATTTATTTTGATCAAACCAATCAATCGAAGTCGGCGAATCGCCGTACATGGCAAGTATGCCTTGCCTGTCAAACATGGTAAACGCCATAAAATCCATGTACTCGTCAAGCAATTCTCTCATAACGATTTCCATTTCTTCGCGGCTGCCAATTTTCATCAGCTTTTCAGCGGCGATTCTGGCATCGGATTTATAAATACTGATTCTCATTGAGACGAAATCATTCGCGATATCACGCGCCAGAGACAGGTCTTCGCTCTTTGTTACATTCAATGTATTGCGGGTTAAAATAAGACTGGAGCCGAGATTAAAAGCGGTTATAACAAATGCGACAACAATAATAATCATGGCGGCGACCAGCCTCATTCCCTGCTCCTTTTTCGATTTTCTCCCATCAGTATCGTAAACCAGTAAATAGGTCAATGAAATACCCAGAATCGTAGAAAAATAATCGCAAAAACTGCCCCGGATTGAAACGGTTTTTATAAAACAGGTTAATATTATCAGAATTATGTATTTTTCTTAAAAAAACCGTGTTAAAATACAATATAAATGAATCTTTTGCAGCTTTTGAAAAATATCGCACCATATGTGCGTCCTTATAAATGGCTTATCTTCCTTGCACTGACGCTGACTTTTATTGGAGCTTTGACCGCGCAGGTCAACGCCTATGTGCTTCAATACACCGTGAACAGCATCGCCTCCCTTGTCGAGCAGCATAAAGCGCTGAGCGAAGGTCTTCATATTGTCGCGATTATCACAGTCATTCTGCTGAGTAAGGAGCTGATAAATATAGCTGTTTCTTTCGGGCAAAAATTTTTTGGCGAAAAAATCCGCATCATGATTTCAAAAGATTTCGCTCAAAAAATAATCGAAAGAGTTTTAACATTTCGTATGGCGTTTTTCACTGCCGACGAAAGCGGCTCGGGTAAATTGCAAACAAGAATTGATCAGGGTGTCTCCAGTTTGACGCGCATGGTGCAGGTTTTTTTTATTGATATTTTTCCGTTATTCACATCCGCCATTGTGGCGCTTCTTGGAATGTTTAACGCGAACTTAAGCGTCGGCTTTACCGCCCTGTGTATCGTGCCTGTGTATTTTTTAATAAGTCAAAGACAGGCGAAAAAATTAAAAGGCTGGCGGCGCAATATCCGCAGTTTCCGCGAAAATAAATCAGGCGGAATTATCAATATACTTGAATCCATCAGCGTCATAAAATCTTTTAACCGCGAGGATATCGAGGCGAAAAAACAGCTTGAGCTGCAAACAGCCCTCGCCGAAACGCAGATGAAAACAAGATCGACTAATTTTAAATTCGACGCGCTTAAAACATTTACCGAGCAGTTCGGCGTTGTAATAATAATTATTTTAACAGCCTATCTCGTTCTAACAGGACAGATGCAAATAGGAGCGATAATGCTCCACATTATGCTTTTTAATAATGTTACAGCTCCTATCAGGCAGTTACACCGCATCTATGACGAAGTAAACGACGCTTTAATTTACGCCGAAGGATTTTTTGACATCATGAACTCTGATCATCAGATTGAGCAGACAGGCGTTTATAAACCTGAAAAGATCGAAGGGAAATTCGAACTGCGTGATGTAAATTTTTCTTATCCGAACGGCACAAAGGCTCTGTTCGGCGCGAACATGGAAATATATCCAAATAAAATCACGGCTCTTGTAGGGCTTTCAGGCGCCGGTAAAAGTACGGTCATCAATCTGCTTGATAAATTTTATGAACCGGCGGAAGGAGAAATTTTTCTTGACGGCGTACCGTTACGCGATTATGACACAAAATTCCTGCGTGAGAATATCGGCCTTGTCCTTCAAAAGAACCACATTTTCAGCGGCTCCATCGCGGAAAATATATTTTACGGAAAACCTGACGCGTCTTATGAGGAGATGGTAGAAGCCGCGAAGCGGGTATACATTCACGAGCAGATTATTAATTTGCCCGATGGTTATGAATCTTCGGCATTACTTCTCTCAGGCGGACAGCAGCAGCGAATCGCAATCGCGCGGCTGTTTTTAAAAAAGCCTCCCGTCATTTTCCTTGATGAACCCACAGCAAGCCTTGACGCGATTGCCGCAGAGCAAATCAAGAACAGNCTTGACGCGATAAAAAAAGACCGCACGGTTATTATTATCTCCCACAGTATTTCCCAGTTTGTCGATGCCGAAATGATTTATGTATTAAAGCAAGGGCGCGTACTGGAAAGAGGCACGCACGAAGAGGTTTACAGTCAGAACGGCGCGTACAAGGAAATATTTGACGCGGCGGCGCGCAGCATGAATGTGGAAAGAATCAGCGGCACTCTGGAGAGGAAATAGAAATTTAAATGAGGTTTTTTAAATGATAGTTACTATTGTTTTAAGTTTACTTATTCTTTCATTATTATTGATATTTATTATCAGGAGTAAACTCCAGTCAATCAAACTAAAAAAAGAACATAAACGCGCAAGAGTCATGCTTGACACGCTTCCAATTGCATGTTTCATGGGAAGCGTTGACGGCGATATCCTTGATTGCAACACAGAGGCTGTGCGGCTTTTTCATGTAAAGGACAAACAGGATTTTATCAATCGTTTTGAAAAAGATCTTTCGCCTGAATATCAAAGCGACGGGCAAAAATCGAGTGAAGCAATATATAACCACGGGGTTAAAGCCGCGCAGACCGGAAAAAGCGTTTTTAACTGGATGCACAAACGCCCTGATGGAACTCCAATCCCTTCAATTGTCACACTTGAAAATGTTTCCTACGAAGGCAAAATGTTCCTCATGGCGTATATACGCGATATGCGCGAACATATAAACATGACAAACGAGATAGACAGGCGCAGCGAATTACTTAGAACTGTAAACAGCGTTTCATCAATACTGCTTGAGCCTGATATTAACAATTTTGAAGAGACTCTTTCAAAATCGATGGGCATAATGGCGGAAGTCGCGGGCGTTGATCGCGTTGTTATATGGAGAAATGTATGCGATGAACCGGCGGTAATAAGAGGCCAATCAAAAGAAATCGGCAGCCCGTGTTTCTCGCTCTCCTATCAATGGGAAAAAGACAATTTTAAATCACGGGCTAAAGACGGTATAGTGTCTCCCGATCTTGATTTCGGCATACATAAAGCGTGGAATGATATATTATCGCATGGAGACTGCCTTAACTCGCTGGTACGCGATATGCTTCCCACTGAGCGGATGGAACTAATGTCAAGAAATATTAGTTCTGTTCTCGCTATACCTGTCTTATTACAGGATCATTTCTGGGGTTTTGTCGGCTTCGACTGTTATAAAACGGAACGTTTGTTTAAGGACGATGAAGTTCTGATTTTACGTTCGGCAAGCAGAATGATAGTAAATGCCGTTATACGCAACGAAATGTCAGTCGAACTTGTCAGCGCTAAAGAACAGGCGGAACAAAGCAACCGTTCAAAAAGCATTTTCCTCTCGCACATGAGCCACGAAATCAGAACGCCGATGAACGCGATTTTGGGTATCGCGGAAATTCAACTGCGTGATGATACAAATAAACCTGTTACTATGGAAGCGTTCGGAAAAATATACGAATCAGGCGATCTTCTGCTTAATATCATAAATGATATACTTGATTTATCCAAAATTGAATCCGGCAATCTTGAACTTGTTCCCGTAAAATATGATATTCCAAGCCTTATAAACGATACTGTGCATTTAAACCGCCTGCGTTATGACAGCAAGCAAATCGATTTTATTCTTCATGTGGACGAAAATACTCCCATAAATTTGTTAGGCGACGAGCTCCGCATCAAGCAGGTGTTAAACAACATTCTTTCCAACGCGTATAAATATACCGATAAGGGAAAAATTGAATTTTCAGTTTTTACTGAGGATGACAATAACGATTCAGACGGTAATATCACCATTGTTTTCCGCATCAGCGACACAGGACAGGGAATGACAGAAGATCAGCTAAAAAGGCTTTATAATGAATACGCGCGTTTTAACCTTAAAACAAACCGCACTACTGTCGGCGCGGGTCTTGGGATGAGCATCACAAAACGTCTTGTAAATTTGATGAACGGCGCAATAGACGCGCAAAGCGAACCCGGCAAGGGATCAACTTTTACAGTGCGTCTTCCGCAAAAAAAACTGGACTGCGCTGTCTGCGGAAACGATGTTGCGGAAAAACTTCGGAACTACAAGTTTCAGAACAGCACAATCGTCAGAAAAACAAATTTTTTACGGGAATATATGCCGTACGGCAGCGTTCTTGTNGTGGACGATGTTGACACGAATATTTACGTCACAAGAGGAATGTTNCTTCCATACGGTCTTAAGATTGATACTGCCTCAAACGCGTTTACCGCCATCGAGAAAATNAAAAACGGCGCGTTATACGACATTGTATTTATGGATCATATGATGCCGGGAATGGACGGAATCGAAGCCGTAAAAGTCCTNCGTGANCTTGGATATAAAAATACAATAATCGCGCTTACGGCAAACGCTCTAGTCGGGCGGGCGCAGATGTTTTTACAAAACGGTTTTGACGGTTTTATTTCAAAACCGATTGACTCACGCGAACTTAATCTTTTCCTTAATGATTTTATCAGAAATAAAAAAACGCCTGAAGTAGTAGAAGCGGCGCGGCGGGAACAGCGGGAAATGGAAACAGTGAATTCGGATACACAGATACATGACATGGATTATTTGTCAGAAATGAATAATTTCTTTATTCATGACGCAAAAAACGCGGTAAATATATTAAGAAGCCTTAATAAAAAAATAAACTCGTTAGATGACACAGAAATAGGATTGTATACCACAACAGTTCACGGCATGAAAAGCGCTCTTGCGAATATCGGCGAAAATAATTTATCTGATTCCGCGCTAAAACTGGAACAGGCCGGCGTACGCCATAATTTTTTAGTAATGTCATCTGAAACAGGAACATTTATTAACGCTCTTGAATCCATGATAGCGGAAGTCAGACCGGGATCAAAAAACACGATGGCAATTACAGACGACATTATGAATAATCTGCGGGAAAAATTACGCATAGTTCAAAAAGCATGCGCGGCATTCGATAAAGACGCAATTAAATACGCATTGAACGATCTTAAACCGGTAAAATGGCCGCCTGAAATACAGGATCTATTAGATGAAATCTCTATAAACGTTTTACACAGCGCGTTTAAGAAAATAACCGCTTTAACCGAGCATTATTTACAAGAATATAAATAATGCTCAATAAATATTTAAAACTCTTTTTTAATCTACTTTAAACCGCGCGACCTCATTCATCAGAATATTGACCTTCTCATGATTTCTCGCGGTCAGATCATTTACGGCGTGTACGGCAATGTTAATTTGATCCGCGCCTGTCGCCATCTCGTTCATGCCGCCCGTGATTTCCTGAGTAATCATTTCAAGGTTCTTACCTTCTCTTATTACCTCTCCCGAACCTTCCTGCATTTCGTGCGAGCCGCCTTTTACCTGTCTTGTAATATCATTAAGGTTTCCGATAGCTTCCAATATCTGCTTACTTCCCTGTCCCTGCTCTTCCATCGCGTTGCGTATATTCTCTTCCTGGTCCGATACAGTTCTGATATGACCGTCAATCGCTTCGAATCTTTGAAGAACATTATTTGTAGACTGGGTAATCTTGTCGATAGAACCTTTTATTTTCTTTAGAACAGCGCTGATGGTCTTTGACTGCTCGGATGAATTTTCAGCTAACTTTCTGATTTCATCCGCAACAACGGCGAATCCCTTGCCGGCTTCTCCCGCGTGAGCCGCTTCTATCGCGGCGTTCATCGAAAGCAGGTTTGTCTGGCTTGCGATATTTTGCATAACAGAGTTAATCTCTAAAAGACCCTCGGACTCACGGGAAATTTCCTGTATATCGGCGGCGACTTCCTGCAAACCGGTGCGGCCGACTTCGGAAGCGGACTCAAGCGCGTTGACATTTTCCATATTTTTCATAAGGGTCTGAGTAACCGATTGAATATTGGCGAGCATCTCTTCGATCGCCGAAGAAGACTGCGCTACGGATGATGTCTGTTTATCGGTCTGCTCGTTAAGTTTTGAGATATTAATCGTTATCTGTTCCATTGTGGCGTTAGTTTGTGTAACACTTGCGCTTTGATTAATAGCGCGCCCTTTGATGCTTTGAATGTTAGCGGTGATCTCGTTTATCGCGGCGGCGGTTTCATCCATATTGGACGCGAGATCGGTGCCGATACCAGATAGATCTTTAGCCATCACTTTAATTGTATTAATGAGTTTTTTAATTTTATCCACAGTATCATTTAAAGAGCGGCTTATATTACCGATTTCGTCATTGCCTTTCGCTTCAATAGTTTTGGTAAAGTCTCCGTTGCCGATATATTCAAACACAGCCTCCATTTTTATAAGAGGGGCTGTAATGGATCTTGATACAATAATAATAATAACGGTGATAACGGCAAGAATCAAAACGCCAAGCACTATCAATATAATTATCATGCGGGACACAGCTCCCATTACGGTTTGTTCCAGAACAATGGTCACCGCCATCCATGCTTCCTCACTGCCTCCGACAAAGAACGGCTTTGTCACAACGATAATATTCGCGTTGTGCTCTTTAGAGTTTATAGTTGCGCTGAATGAAGTGCCGTTTCTAATCGAATTTACCACAGTATCAAGGTACGATCCGTACATTTCTCTTGATACTTCCCGTAAGTTTTTTCCCAGTTTAAATGTATCACCGGTGGCAACGATCAAACCGCCGTGACTGTACATCGCGGCATTACCGGTTCCAAACGGTTTAATTTTNCTGACTGTCTCCTGTATTCCGGTCAACTCAAGGTCTACACCCGCTACTCCTATTACCCGNCCATTGCGGATAATCGGAACGGTAACACTGGTAATTAAAAGCCGTTCACCCCCAAAAGTATCATAGTAAGGTTCAATGATCGCTTCCTTGCCTGATCTAAAAGACGTATTATAAAATGCGCTTTCTTCTCCGGGAGCATCATAGTCGGTGGCATATTGAAGTTCAATATTACCGCGATCATTGGTATAGAAACTTAAGAATCTCCCTGTGTGATCGCTTCCCAGAGTGTTGGCATACTGCGCATCAAGACCATCAAGCGCGTTGGGTTCATAGACAGCCCATACACCGACAAATTCAGGATTTTCCTTGATCAGGGTTAAAAGCATATAATTGATAAGGTCGCGTCTTCCTTCAGGGGGGATAACTTCATCAATATGAGCCGCAAATAATGAAAAAGCCCTGACTTCGTCCATTGGGACTTCTAAGAACGCTTTAACAGCGCCTGCCGTGACCTCTGTAACGTTTCCGGCATTTTCATCAACCAGATGCGTAATCTGACTTGATGAAATCACCGAAGCGGCAATTGTCAAACCGCCTATACCGACCAGGTTTACCAAAGAAATAATAGATATCAGCTTAATCCCAATTTTCATAATCCCTTCTTTAATAAAATGATTTTCGTATATTATAACCTAATTAATAAAAAAAATGTCATTTTTTTATCTGCGNGCAGCAGAAAACTGCTCCATTCCCTGCAAACCCNAATTTTTCTTAATAATATGCTATTTTTACCCGATTTTCAAGAGTTTTTCCTCATTGAACTATGAAATTTATGACTTATTTACCGTAAAATGTCAATAACAGGGGTTAATTCCGGCGTATTTTGCGCTTGGGGATAACATTTTATGAATAGTAATTAATAACGATATGGAAGAATTCGATAAAAATTTTATAAAAAAAGAAAAAGGATATTCAAAAACACAAGACAGGTTTAATGAAATATCTGGAATGTATGTGTGATGAAATGGGTTTTCATTCTCCCTCGCGCGGATTCGCCTTCCATTCGGCAGCCTCCTGCTGCCTCATTCCAGGCCGTCTTTTTTGCAAAACCGGCATCCGTGCCGGTTTACCTTCCGGTGCCTACGCAAACAGCGTTTGCGACGGCACCTACAGGCTGCAAAAAAGTTTCGAATCCGCAATATATTACCAAAAAAAAGGCTATCCGAGAATTACTTCTTGGATAGCCTTTTCTACTTGCTCCCTCGCGCGGATTCGAACCACGGACCCAGTGGTTAACAGCCTAGGGGATGGCTTGTCTTCGTTTTTTAACACTTCACGTAAGTGCTTATGAGATAAGGACTTACATACATAAGTCCGGTTTCATTATGTTAAAAATTCGTTTAAAAGTTAAGAATTTTGTTGACCATTTACAGGAGAATGGGTTTACTGGATAAGCATAGCAAGTGGTAAAAAGTGGAAAATAAAAAAAATACACTTTATTACTGATGGCATTAAGTGATAATGGTATCGCCTTCTTGATAAAAATCGGCTTTAATAACGTCGCCACGAGGCAAAGGCTGTATGGGGGACAAAATCAGGCAGGAGGCTATAATCTTGATTTTTATCCTCTTTCTTTGTATTGATTTTTCTATTATGCTTATTATGGAGAATATATTTTGTATATGCTTTATGAAATTGTAAGGGAAAAAGGTATGGTAAATGATGACATTATCGCGATTAAGGATAGTATTCTAGACACTGTGGGAAAGGATTGTGAAAGAATCATCCTATTTGGTTCCTACGCTTACGGAGTACCCAGAGAAGGTAGTGACTATGATGTCTTTGTTATCCTTAAAGACGGTACAGAAAAACCAATCTTAGTTTTACAAAATATATATCGTGGATTGGCACAGAATCCGAAATATAAAGCAGTAGATGTCCTTGCAAATTATAAAAGCCGCTTTGAAGCAAGAAGCAAATTGCCAACTATCGAGAAAACTATTGCCCAAAAAGGAATCGTTCTTTATGACTACGCTTGATTTGGCAAAAGAATGGCTCCGGTATGCAAAAAGTGATCTTAATACTGCCAAACATATGTTTAATGATGTTCACCCAAGAGAAATTGAAATATCCTGTTACCACGCTCATCAATGTGCTGAGAAGTCCCTAAAAGCTTACTTGATAGCAAAAGAGACGAATCCTCCCCATACTCATGATCTGGTTGAGCTTGTTAAGCTTTGTATCGACCATGAAATGTGTTTTATAACGATTCAGCCATATTGTATTTCATTAAACCCTTATGGAGTCCAAGTACGTTATCCTAATGAATTAGCAGTCGATGATAGCGTAGCCAGACAAGCTATTAATTATACCGAGATAGTTATTTGCTATTGCGAAAAGATAATAAATAATATGGAATAAATTTTTTATCTCTCAGAAGGATTTTATTAATGGGTAATAATAATACTACCAAGATAGATGGTAAAGCGGTTACTGACGTAAAACAATTATTCTTGTTACCAGCTAGTAAAATTTCACCTCACATAGAAGATAACAGTAGTACTCCCTTACTTGACGGATATATTAGGATATATAAAGATAGCGATTTTGTTAATAATGATAGTTTAGGTGATATTAACGTTCAAGTTAAAGGTCAAACTCAGAATGATATTGATTTTAAAGAGGTAATAACATATTCAATAGATTCAAATCTTCTTAAAATCTCTTATACAAATTTAGGATTATCTTTTTTTGTTGTTCGCATGGAGGCCACTAACTATACCCCAATCCAAGTTTATTATAATTTATTAACGTTTGAAAAAATTACTAAGCTATTGGAAGAAATAAACGATCAAAAACATAAATCAATACCTCTTGTAAAATTCCCTTCCCTTAAGGAATTTACAATAGAATGCATGAAACTAATTGATAATAAATATTTTCTTGTTTCGCAAATAAATAAAAAAAATACTGAAATAATTGATAAGTACATTGCTAAAATAAACGCGAAATCACTTGAGGATCCATGGCTTAAATCAATTTACTATGATGGAAAAACAATATGTAACAAACATCCTCTGCTCACAATATACAATGAATTAAACAACGATTATAAATTAATAATTTTTGTTGGCGAACCTCGTCTTGGAAAAAGTTACGAAATGCTTTCATTGTACTTAAATCATGTTAAAAATAAATATATTATAACAAGGTTTTATGAATTATCTCAATATCAGGGAGGGAATTTGGAAAAAGATCTCTTTTTATGTGATGAATATTTACCTTACAATATAATTCTTGACGGTTATGATGAAATATCTCCTTACCATATTAAAAAATTTAATTCTGAATTATATCGTATTACCAACAAATACAATGAAACAAAAATTATAATTTCTACAAGAGAAAGATGCAAAGATAACATACCATACATAGATAAAAAGACGGAGATATATTTAATACCTATTACAATTAACGATTTATTAACGTCAAGCAATGATAGCGAAGAAAAAAATAAAATATTATCTCTTGGCTCCGACCAATTAAAAGAATTATTTTTAATACCAATATACAGACCAATTATTAATGAAATTAAGGAAGATGAAAGCATCTATGATACATTAATCAAATTTGCTATTATACAGAATCGAAGCAAAATATCGGCAAAATACGGAGACAAAGCACTTGTGTCGGACGATGAATTAATCGAAGAACTCACGGCTATTTCTATAAAAATGCAATCAAGTAATATTTATTATATCGAAAGAACCGAACAGGAAAACTTATTATTTGAAACCGATTTTTTAAAAACATATGACGGACGATTTTATATTTTTTACAATAAAACCTATCAAGATTACTTTGTCGCCCTTTATTATACTAAAAAAACTATTGATGAAATACATTCTTTTTTCTTCATTAATAAAAATTTAAAAGTGGCTGTTATTGATATTTTTGTTATATTTTATGATCTTGTTAGGTATAATAACAAAATATTATATGATGAATTATTTAATAAATTGGAATCAATTTCAATAGAAGCATTTTTAATTACGGATTTATCATTAATTCCTGAAGATTCTCGTTATGACTATTTTATTGAAATTCTTGAAAATAGAAATAAGAATAAAAAGTATATATATTACGCCCGGTCCAGACCGGAATTTGGTCCGTTAAAAAATGTATCAAATATGGCGAAGAAAATGCAAGAATTGCTGCCTTCATCAAAACGAAAAAATGCCTTTAATGTTCTTAAAGAAAATATAAGAAAATATCTGGAAGCTCCTGATGCTGATACCCTTATCAGTTTTGCTAATTCTATTATTTTAATTAACAGGTATTCTGATATTTTATGGGAAGAAGATGATTTAGAATCGCTCAAATATTTATCTAAAGAAATAATAAAATTTTTTCTTTATAATGAAATTGCATGGAAAATTAAAGAATTACTTACTTATCATTCTATTATTTTATGGTATAAGGATTATTCATGGACAGAGAAATGGACTGTGGATGAATGGGAAAGTTTTTTTAAAAATATATTAAAAAATGATAATTCTCTTAACTCGATTATAAACACAGATATGGAATTTACCTTTAAAATAGCTGTATTTAACAGTTTTCATGAAACAACTGAGATACAAACTATTTTAAAGCCTATTTTAATTTATTCAATAGAAATAAATAAAAAAGTATCAAAAGGAACAATAGATATTATATCGGAAAATATAACAGATGATGATGTTTATCCGGTTGTACACATTGATCATTATTTATGGGTATTTTATGAAATAATAAAAAAAATTGACGTTTCACTTGATATAATTTTGGAAACATTAATATTTTCCATAAATAAACAATCTAAACAAGATTTTTTTGGAATACATAATCCAATAATAATATTGGAAAACAAACTTTATGATAAAATAGACCAGCTTACCGCTGAACAATATAAGTTATTTTCTGAATATTTTTTGCATAGAAATACACTTCATGATATACATAGATTCTTTGAGATTGCTAATTTAGAACATTTTGACAACTTAAAAATATATTTGTTAAAAAAGATAAATGATGAAAAAGTAACAATATCTCAATGGATATTAGAAAGTTTATTGGCTAAGCTGCTCAATTTATCTGATGTTAACAAAGCCAAAAAACAGTTTGATATTATTAAAGAAATTTATAAAACAGAAAATAATATTGGTATATATAAAGGTATAATATATATGATTAATCTTAATATAAAGCATATTTTACATGATAATGATAAAATAAAAAATGATTATCAATATCTATTCGCAGATCATATAGAAGCAAAAAAAAAACATAATGAACAAAAAATAAAAACAAAAGAAAAAATAGATAAGATGCAAAATAATGAAATTAATTTAGTTTTAGACAATGACGCAATCTTGGAAGAACTATCAAAAGCAGTTGACTATTTGAACAATCCTGACAATTTAAATGAAAATAAAACCTTTATAGGGAAGGTACGCTCTTTAGAATCAGAACATATTCTCAACTGTTTGGAATATAATTTCGGGAATGAATATAAATCACCGCCTATATTTTCAAAAACGGTATTGTTCATTATAGAATATTTTATAGGTGCAAATTATTTAGAAAATACTATTAATAAAACTGAAATTTTAAAATACGTAAAGAAATGGCAAGCAGAGCCATTCTATATATTTTTTTATTGGATTTATATTAAGCAGTATGCCGGTGATTTACTTAAACAGGTATTTAATCAAATAAATAAAAAAGAAGAACTCAAAATAATATTATTAGATAGTATGAAAAATGAAATACCAGAAAAATTTAAAAATAAAAAAATCAATGATTTTGATGGTATGAAGAGTACTCATTGGTTATCGCCATTTCTTTATTATATTAAATATTTAATGGATAATAAAATTCCCGAATACGTGAGCAAGGATGACGCACTGAAATTAATCGCTTGTGGTAATCCATACGGCGAACACGCGATGATGAGTTATAGCGTTAATCTTGCATGGTTTGAAGATTTATTCATCGATATGATTTCCCAATCTGAAATAGTCCAATATGGACTGGAAAATATTGATATGTTACAGAATTCTTTATCACGTTTACAAATATTTAATTATTTACTTGAATATTACGAAAAAATAATTAATAAAGATTTTAATACTAATATAAAAAATTACATAATAAAAAAAACAAGAGAAATGTTTTTGGAAGAAAATAGGACTGTTAGTTCCAGTGAATATTCTCCTATTTCCAACTTTTGGTCAAAGTGTGAAGAAAATCATGTAGATGATATATTCCCTCATTTTAATATTGATATAGTTTTATCGGTAATAAGAATAAATGATAAAGATATAAATTATCAATATAGAAAAACAATAATTGAATATTGTATACATGTATCAACCGAACTGCAGAAAAAAAGAATAATTAACGAAATAAAAGATGATTCGTCAGATATGGGTTTAACTCTTGACCAAAGTTTTGTTGTAAATCATTTTCTTGCCTCCATGGGCGATGAAGAAAATATTTTAAGTATTATTGACGGATACCTAAATGGAGATATAATAAATACTCCTGATATATTTACTATGTATAAATTTGGATGTTTACACAAAACTGAAACTTTATTAAACAAGTATATTGAATTATTATTTTATAGTACAAATCTTCCTGACAATAATCATTATATTCGCAGAGAGAAACTTTTCTCTCTAGCCCGTAATGGGATAGAACAAAATATATCAATTGAAAACTTTGCAATTTTTCATGATAAAGCGAAAGTACATATATCTGATTTGCAGAAAGAAAATAAATATACTGATTTTTATGAAGATTTTTTATTACAAATGGAACAAAATGTTTATTCATATTGTAAATGATTTTTATATTATGAAAATATATAAGTAAAATTATATTAAAAAAACGATGTGATCTGGCATTGAATCAAAAATTGCAATTCAAGTTAATATCTATTTACCATTCTTTGCAGTTTTTTTTATCATCTGAAGATATAAATGATACTTCAAATGGAAATATTATAATAATAAAACTAGGTGTAAGATCAAAAATTGACTGGTCATATGCTTTAAGAATGCGGCTCATCCCGGAGCCAATTTGCTCCACTAATTCCATATCGCGAAACACGCGCATGAGTTCACGGTTACGTGGCATAAAACGGCATTTAATAAAATCATTCTCACTTAATCCCTCAACCAGCCAGCCGCAGGATATTATTATAATTCTATCAGAAAATAACTCTACTAACGACACGCCTTTTGAGTAATCATTATGAACAATAACAATTTTTTATGCACTTCATACAGGGTAATTGTTGGAACTATAAGCTCGACTGTGTTTTCGACTATAGGAGCAATACTTGCGCCAATTTCACTATCCATTAGGTATTCGATCCAACAAGAGGAGTCAATAATATTCATATAGGTCTATCGGTCTCGTCTCTTAAATCCGATGTGTCAACTTTGTGCAATGTTCCACGCAATGCCGTTATGGACGATGTTGTTTTACTTTTCTGACGCTCCTTCATAAAATCATTCAAAAAAGATCCTATGGTTTCCTGTTCAACCATAGGTTTCAGAGCTTGGTATACATTATCGTCAACTGTTATGGTAAGTTGATGCATCATATTCATATGTTAGCATAAAAAAAAATGCTTTGTCCACGGAGTTTTTCCTCATCGGCTTATGAAATATATGACTTATTTACCATAAAATGTCAGTAACAGGGGATATTTCCGGCGCATTTTGCTCTTGGGGATAACATTTTTTAAAGAATTAGATTTTGTAGTAACATGAAACCAATGACAGATTTTATGAAATATCAAGACGATAAAAAAGAGGTCATCCAAGAAATCATGCTTGGATGACCCCAAAAACTCCCTCGCGCGGATTCGAACCACGGACCCAGTGGTTAACAGCCACTTGCTCTGCCAGCTGAGCTACAAGGGAAGGTACAGAAACACCCTTAGGGAGTAACTGCGTCTTTTCAGAAAACATAGCAAAAATTAAAAAAAATGTCAAGGCGCAAGGGCTTGGAAACGGATTCCTTGCTTCATTTTTCTGTTATTTGCGGTAATTTTATAGGCATTTTTCACAAAAAAACCCCGAGGAAAGGAGTAACCCCGGGGAAAAGGAGAAATTAGGAGGAACATGAAACCACATTAGTCTGCTGATTATACAACCAATTTGAATTTAATTAGTTACAAAAATAATANCCGCTTTTAGGAAATGTCAAAAATATGACATTTTTTCAGATGTTGTCTAATGGTANTTGATCATTTTAACGGCTATTTTGCGTTTTCCATTGNTCGATAAATATCTCATATGCGGCAATGGTAGCCGCCATAATCGTGTCCTGTAATGCGCCGCGGCCGCCCTGGTCNGCGCCGTCCATGATGTAAAGNTTTTTTAAAATGCCTTCAATATCTTCGATTTTACAGCCGGGATCATTTTCCCTGCGGCGGACTAAACCTCTGGTTTCCTGATCAAATGTTTCCCTGTATTTTGTTTCCTGCCATTCTTTGCTTATGCCCATTTATGTTCCTTATTGCGTTTAATGTACCGATCTATAACTTGTTTCAAACCGACAGGTTGAAAAGCAAAAACAAGCGCGATTGGAAGAAGCAGCATCTGATCTGTAAGGTTGTCCTGATAAAACGCGGGAAGTAACTTTAATGCCATAGATATAAAAATTCCCGCGGCCGCAAGAAGCCAAACCAATCTTGACAGCGCGTCATATTTTAGCAGCTTCTGCGGATTTTTTGTAAATGCGTAACCAATTCCGAAAGGAATCAGCGCGAGTAGAAGCGGAGTGCCGAATAAGATGTTTATATTTTGATATGTATAATCATGATTTGAAATAAACGTTAAAAAATATAAAAATAAACCGGCAACGCCGAAAATAAAACCGCACAGGCTCACGCTGACACCTGCAAGAATTCTTCCTGCGTTAATTTTTCTTGCGTATAAAAAGAAGAAAAAACTGAAAATGGCGGATAACGCAATGCTGAAAGCGAGTTCCCTTGGCCATTGCAATAACGGTTTTTCGAGAATCCCGGGACGGTTAACGGCTTTCAGTACAGTTTCCACAGATGAAACCAGTTTACGCCTCTGTCCGTTAACATCAGTATAATAAAATTCATCAATGCGTCTTCCAACTTCCGCGGGAAGAAACATATCCTCCCAGATTGTAACAGGATTATCTATAACCTGACCCATCCAGAAATTTAACAGCCAGTCAACGGTAGGAGAAAACCATGTATAACGGCGCACATGATCCCTTAACGTAAAACCGCCCGTTTGATTTTCATATTGCCTTTTAAACTGCCCGTCCGCCGCAAAGTCGATAATGTCTCTGATTCTTGTAGAACAATTATCTTTAAAATGATGATAAAAATAATCCCTGTTCTCCGGAAGAATATTGATTTGCGCGAAATCCCTTACCTTTGCTCTTGTCTCGGGAGGAAGGTCAAGCGTGTAGATAACAATGCTGCGGTTTGTTTTTCTGTAAACATCATAATTCCTTTCTGTGGAAGAAACGCCGCAACTGTAATAAAGACGCCCAAGAGCAAAATTGGTAAAAAAATTTTCATTATCAAAGGAGAATATTCCGTAATCATAAAAATAACTTCTGCCGGCCGCAGAATCATCAATAATAAGGGCGATATGACCCCACCAAAAATAGAGAGGATCCCCCGGTCCTACCACGGCAATTTTTATCGTTAGATTTTCCCCCTGCGCAAAAACAAAAGCGCCCAGAAAAAATAGAAAAATAAAAATGAAAATTTTCCTGTTCATCGTAATTATTCTGCATTATCGTTTTATAATTTTCAATAGATGTAGAAAATGTAAATTGATCGCTTCCTGCCGCGCTGGTTCGCGGTTAATTTCATTTCCTACCATGCAGGTTCGCGCGGTCTGCGGCTTGAATCATTTCCTGCGGCGCAGGTTCATTGCGAGGTCTACTTCCGCGATGCTGATACCGAGGCGGGATGCGATTTCCTCGGTGGAAGCGCCTTCGTTGGCAAGCTGATCAATCTGCGCTCTTATCCGCCTGTTTGACGGATTTTTAGGCGGCTCTTCAATGTCAAAAAGCTGTTCCTGTTTTACAGCGGGAGGTTTCGCGGCAGGTTTTACTGCCGCCGGCAGTCCCGATATGCGGATTGTATCAAGATGAACATCGCGGTACGCGCCTTCATCCGGTTCAAAAGCGGCGCGGATTCCTTTTCCAAGACTTGTATAAAGAGTTTCAGGCGGGCTTGCGGTTATGCTATCCTGCATCTGTTCCAGTTCTTTTTTATAAGAAGAAATTTTAGCTTCGGCTTCTTCCGCGCAGGCTTTAAGTTTCATTATGCTATCTTCGATTAAAAGGAGATTTCTTTCTGTAGCGCCGTTAATATCAGCGATAAGGCGGTCTGTATCTATGCTTTGTTCATCTAAAATGCCCAATGCCGATATCCGCCGTTTAATATGCCAATTAAAATAAAAAAACATGATTACACAAAGCGCCAAACAAATAATAGAAACTATGTGTAATATATTCATTGATTTTCCAATACTAGTAACTGATATCTATTTTCTTTCCGAGGCTCGGATCGTGTATAATGTTTTTCGGTCCTTCGTTTGCCTCTTCCTCTTCTGCTTCTTCGTTTTCGTTATTTGCCTTTTTTTTATTTTCTTTTTTTTGCCCGCGCGCGCGATCCTTTACTTTCTCCGCGCCTTCTCCCGTGTTTTGCGCTTCATTAACCTGAGCGAGCAGTTCCTCGGCTTTTTTTTGTATTTGCGTTCCTTGTAAAGATTGTAAAAGCGCCTGCCCGTCCCTTTCGGCGAGCTGTGCTCTGCCTACTTTATCAACCTGAGAAAAAATCGCCTGTAAATCAATTGGAGCTATACCCATCGAGTCCCTTCTTCGCAAGTTCATCCGGTTCTTCATATTTTATCTGCCGGATGAGGCCGTTTTCGAGCACAAATGTTGTGCCCTTATACTCAGTCCTTATATCTTCCTTTACATCCCGAATCCATATTTTCACGCCTGGCCATATTTTAGTTGATGCCGATACGCGGCCGCGGGTCTGCATATGGCTCATGTATTCCTGTACTTTTAGAATTCCCTCGTTTGCTTTTTTTAGTTCCTCCTGAAGGATCGCGCGCCTGTCCATAAGTTCTTGCAATTGAAGTTCTTTTTCTTCCGGCAGCGTTTTACGCTGCTTCTTCGCGTTGATTAATGTCTGGAGGTCGAGCTTCAGATTATCAAGCTCATCTTCTGATGCGCTCCTTATTTCCTGGAGGCGTTCCAGCTCGACCTTACTGTGCGGATCAAAACCAACTTCGCAGATTGTTTCGGTGCCGCTTGTAGAGTTGCCGAGAACTTTGGCATTAATTTCTTCTCCGGCGCGAAGCCGTCCGCCTACAATACTGGCGCGTTTACCCATGCAGACGATGCTCTTTATCGCGTCAACCTGCGAGTTTATAATGCCGTCAGAAACTACAACCATGTTTCCGGCTTCCACATTAGCGTTCTCCATAAATCGCGACCAGATGGAGCGTCCCGCGCGGATCTTGCCGCCGTTCTTTCCGTTTATTCCCTGATAAATAATTATATCGCCTTCAGCGTCAAGTTCCGCTTTGGAAACAGTTCCCTTAACCTCGATATTACCTGCGGCTTTTATCGAGAAACCGTCTTCGACATTTCCTGTAATGATGATTGTTCCAAGGAAGATCGTATTTCCCACTTTTAAATTGACATCGCCNTCTATCGTAAGAACAGGCTCCACGTTTACTTTACCGTTCGCNAGTATTACNTGTCCGTTNATATCGGCTATGATCGTATCTTCTTCATCGTTGACATGCACATTGATCCCGGTAGGAAGCGGAATGTCGCTTCCGGCTTTCGCGGGGAGAATTTTTCCCGTAACGGTTTTCCCGTCAACGCCGTCTTCAGGCGGCATTTTTTTCGCGAGAGGCTGGTTTTGCACAACATTCTGAATGATATTAAGCTCTTTAAAGTTTACCCGCCCGTTCGCTCCTTCCTTTAAACGAATTTTAGTTTGATCGGTTTCAAAATGATAATGAATATAAGCGTCTTTACCGTTTACGGGTTTTGTTCCTTCGGCGACTTCGATTTTTTCTCTGTAAATAGGTTTATCNGCCANATCGTGAAGAACATCTTCCTTTACGCCGTGATAAACTCTNTATTGAACCATCAGGCTGCTGTATGANTCGAATGTTAAATCGGCGCCGCCGTCTCCCGGCGGAAGGACTGTAACGAATACTCTCATTTCGTTATCATCAACCTCGACTGATGCCATGCTGTCATTACTCGGGTTATGATTAAATTCAGCGACCTTTACATACACGTTACCGGCTTCTCCAATCAATCTTTCGACCATATCGGAGTCATATTCGTTTATATGTTTATCATATAATTTTTGTATCGCGTACGGCATATAAACATTTCTGCCGCTGCCTTGAGGCGGAGTAACTTTCATATACACGCCTGAGGGAAGGCACTGTACAAACGCGTCTCCGTCTTTGTTGATTATTACCGTTTCTTCAAAAAACGCTTCTTCATCATGACGTTCTTCCGCTTTTTTCTTCTTTTTATCCGAGGTGTGTTCATACGCGCGTATCAGCCAGTCTTTTTTCCCTGCGCCTAAAAAACCTGATGAGCCTCTTTCGATTATCTCATATTCAAGGCGGCGGATGCTTGTGTTAAGGAGCGCGGCGGCCTCGTTGACAGCGGCTTCCAGCGTGGGGCCTGTCGCATCAACTGCTCTGATTAAGCGGTCCTGTTCAAGATGCGTTTTAACGATTTCCTGCAGTTGGATAAAATCTACCAAGAGATGAACCTCCTGCGGCTGAGTATCATACTATGCCTTTTCTGATATTCGTTAGTTTCGCCCTTAGATGTACGACGGCTTTTGAGTGAAGCTGCGAAACCCTTGATTCAGTTACCTGCAGCACACGCCCTATATCTTTTAAGGTAAGATCTTCGTAATAATAAAGAACAAGTATTTTCTTTTCCTTGTCAGGAAGTTCATTAATCGCTTCTACTATGACGCGGCGGATTTCGTCATTAACCACCATTACATCGGGATTTAAACTCGACGGAGATTCGATGCTGTCGGCGATGGAAACCTTGTCATTGTCATCGCCTGAATACCACAGATCGTTAAGAGAAATAATGCTTGTTCCGGAAATTTTCTGCATGGTCTTCATGTATTCGCTTTCGTCCATGCCCATCGCGTTCGCGATTTCCTGATCGGAAGCCGTTCTTCCAAGATGCGCTTCCAGCGAGGAGATTGTCGTTTCAATCTCGCGGGTTTTCTGCCTTACGGAACGCGGAACAAAATCGATAAGGCGCAGTTCGTCGAAAATCGCGCCCCTTATGCGCGTAACGGCGTAAGTTTTAAATTTAACGTTTTTTTCAGGATCGTATTTATCAATCGCGTCGATAAGACCGAATACCCCGTAACCGACAAGATCGTCAAATTCCACATTATTGGGCATTCCTACGGCAACCTTTCCGGCTACATACTTAACCAGCGGGGCGTATTGTTTTATAAAGGCTTCTCTAATCGCAGGGTCCCGGCTTTTGCGGTACTGCTGCCAGAGTTCCTCTTCTGTTTTTTCAGCGCCTGTAACATCGCCCTTTGGGCTTATTGTGGTTCCCGGCATTCCCAATCCTTCCATTTATTTATCTTTATTCAATATTGTACTGATACCTCTNGCCAATTCCTTCGGGTCAAAATCACCCTGCAAGGTTTCAGGTTTGCTTCCGGCACTACCTGATTTTCTTTCCTCCGCNTCATCAAAAGACATAACCGGCGCTGCGGCAAACGACGCTGGAGACGCCGAAGAAGCAGATGCAGCGGCNGGAGNCGGCAGAACAGGACTGTAACCTGACGAAAAAGCCATCGCCATCATGTCCAAATCCGGCAAACCTCCCAATCCCGAATCATCATCGCTAAAACTAGGCGTAAATGACTGCCTATCCGCCGGAGATTTATTAAAAACCGACGTATCTTGAAAATTGCCGCCTCCTGTGTCCTGAGGAGAGAAATCCGCGGCGGGCGGTTTAACGCTCGTGCCGCTATTATAACCTGCTTCCGGCTTTCGGTCTATACCTACATTGTTAATTGGGGAAGGAGCCGAGCGCGGAGCCTCATGACCGCGNGGTCTGAAAACACCNGATATTAAGTCGTCAATATTNCCCATTTCNTTGGGATCATTGGTTCTGTACAGCTCCGGAACAGCGTATTCACCGGTGCTGTCCACTGTTATAGCGCCTACATTTGAAGCCGAATCATACGCGTCCGCGCCTGAATCGTCCTCGTGAAACAAAAGCTCGGGAAAATAACTGTTTATAAGAAGATGCAAACCAAAGCCAAGCCCGAAAAAAACTACTGTAAAAATTAATGCCCGAATCATAATGTGGAGAAAATGTACGCCGGCCAGCAGACCCAGAGAAACTGAGATGAAAAATGCCGCTAATGCCAGAATAATGCCCCACTTGAAATTAGACATTGTCCGCGTCCTTTGACTTGAATAATCTCTTAATCATCGCGCCGAAACCGGCGGTTTCTCCCGGTTTATTCCTGTCCATACGGTCTACAATATGCTGAACGCAGATGCTCGCCTTGCATTTCGGATCGACGACCAAAAAAGGCTGCTGTCTTAAAACCGCGTGAGGAACGGAAGAATCATCGTAAATAAAGCCCAGATAATCGACTTTAAGGTTTAAGAACTGCCCCGCTATATTGATCATCCTTTCGGCGACGCCTTTTGCCTGCGCAGCTCCCTTCGCGCGGTTTACGACAAGTTTTAGCCCCATGTTAAGCGCGTCATATTCAGTCGCGATAATTTTGATGATGCCGTACGCGTCTGTAATCGCGGTCGGCTCAGGCGTGGTTATAATAACCGCGTCATCCGCCGCGGCGATAAAATCAAGTACGTTACTCGAAACTCCGGCGCTTGTGTCGATGATGATAATATCCGCGTTGGAAAGCGAATCAAGTTCCGAAATAAAATCACGCCTGTCTTCCTCGCCCATGTTGGCGATTTGCGAAAAACCGGAAGCTCCCGCTACGATCGAAATGCCGTATTCAGTTTCCACTAGAATTTCACGTATTGTTTTTTGTTTTTTTATCACATGGTAAAGGTTGTATTTCGGTATCATGTTAAGCATAACATTTACGTTCGCAAGTCCAAGGTCGGCGTCCATTACGATAACTTTCTTTCCAAGACGCGCGAACGCGAGCGCCATATTAACGGATAAATTTGTCTTACCGACTCCGCCCTTGCCGGATGTCACCGTAATTATCCTGGCCTTATCAGCCTGNTTTGCGCCGGATCTGGCNGACGCNCTNGTTTTCGCGCCGTCTTTTTTACGCTTCATAATCTCACGCAGTTTTTCAGCTTGATCTTCCATGTAACCTCCATATAGCGCGGCCGGACGGCAGCGAAATAAAATCAATAATGAAAATGTGTTTCATTATTTATCTCCAATTAAATTGATCGGCGTCTCCCGAAGGAAAACGTTTTTCTATCTTTTCACGGTTTATATTAAAGCCGTCAAGGTTTATAAGAAAACGCACTACAGACGCTCTTTTGATATCCAGCGGAACCGACTGTCCGTCCGTGATATACGATACGGATTTTCTTTTTTCGGCAAGCGCCGATATAATGTTTCCGACATGATCTGTTTCGTCGAGTTTTGAAAGTATAACAGATTTATAGTTAAAAGGTTCAAACTGGCGCATAATGTCGATAATGTTAGAAGTGTTTGTAGTGGCGCTTATCACAAGATGGAAATCCGCGGACTTGCCGGCTCCGTCGAGAATCTCTTTCATTTCACCTAACTTGGAAGAATCCTTCGGGCTTTTTCCGATTGTATCAATAAAGAAAAGGTCGGTGTAATCGCCGTGGAGAGTAATCTCCCTGCGTAAATCCTGCCTATTAACGACGCACGACACGGGGATTTGCATGATGTCGCCGATTTGCTGAATCTGTTCCTTCGCGCAGATACGGAACGCGTCTATCGTTATCATTCTTACATCGACAGCGGGGATTTTATCGGTTCCGATTCCGTAGATGGCGGCGAGCTTGGAAATNGTGGTCGTTTTTCCCACTCCGGTGGGTCCCACAAGAACCATAATGCGCGGCTTTCTTATATTCGCGTCCTCTTTATAAATATTGATNCTCTCCCCTATCCATTCAAGAAGATGATCCAGCACGGTTTCCTGATTNTTAAGCTGATCAAGAGACAGCTCTTTTTGCATTCGTTCGATCATCCCATTAATATAATTTTCGGAAAAATCATTCATTTTTAAAACTTTACTTGCGTGAATAAGAGAAGGATGTATATCNGTGCGGTTATCAATTTTTCCTTTAATTTCGCTTAACATATCCAAAATCGCCTGGGANGAGCTTTCGGCTGCTTTNTTTTCTCTGGCGAGTTTNGCTCCCGCCGCGTTAACGGCGTTGTTAGCGGCGGCAAGTGTTTTTAATTTTTCGATTTCNAGATTNGAAGCGTCAGACTTCGCCTGCGCTTCGCTGTGATGTCTGGGAACAGCCATATACGGGGAGTTTCCCTGATAATACATACTGCCCTGTTGTAAAAAAGGCTCATTCTTTTGCGCGTGGCTTTTATACTGTGAAGGAGAGAAATAAAACTCTACCTGTATTCCTCTTTTGGANAATAATCCTAAAACGCCGCCTACACGCACTTCTTTTTCGCTNATNATNCGAAACGGCCGGTTGTATTTTGCCGCGATTTTTAACTCGCAATCCATCCGGCTTGCGCCCTGTTCAATNTACATTTCCATCCTACATCTCCGTCGAAGAATCTTCTATTCGTATAACGCCGACCGCTTCCGGAATAACTTCCGGCGCGAGTTCCGGGACAGATAAAACCGCCAAATCCGGCATTTCTCTGTCTGTTGAATTGCGTACAAGATAACGCGCCGCTTCCGAGCAGATAATAACAGGCATCCAGCCTTTTTCAACCTGCCTGACAGCCGTAACCGCATTTTTAACCGCGGCGATCCACGCTCTTTGAGTAATAGGATCGAGCGCGCATACAGGCCCCGACGGCGTATCGTTTTTACTCTCGATGATCTTCTGCTCAAGCGCTCTGTCAATCGTGAGCATCTTAAGCTTGCGATCATCATCGGCGTACTGCTGGCAAATCTGGCTTGCGAGAGCCTGACGCGCTTTTTCAGTGAGGAACCAGATATTTTTTGAAATTTGCGCGTAATCCGCGACTGCTTCCAGAATTGTGATCTTATCCCTGATTGACACTCTTTCGCGTAACAGGCCTATAAATATTTTCTGTATCTCCGTTATGCGAAGACCTTTGCCGTCAGAGCGTAATACTTCGTCAATAACCGCGGGGTATGATTTCCTAAGGTTGTCGAGTATATCCTGCGTATCCTGAAGACCCAAAATGTTAGCGGCATTGCGCCTAATTATTTCCGTAAGATGCGTCGCGATAATCGAAGGCGGATCGACTACAGTGTAGCCTGCGCGTTCGGCTTCATCGCGCCTTTCATGCGGTATCCACAGCGCGGGAAGGCCGAATGTCGGCTCTTTGGTCGCTTCGCCCTCGATCTTGTTAACAACAGTGCCGGGATCAATGCAAAGATAAAATCCGAGGCGTATCTTGCCCCGGCCGACATCAACATTTTTAATTTTAAAACAATATTCCGAAGGATCAAGCATCGCGTTATCCTGTATATGCACCTTAGGAAACACAAGTCCAAGTTCAAGACCGGTCTGGTTTCTGACGCTCTGCACCCTGTCAAGAAGCTCCGCTCCTTTCTCCTTATCAACAAGTTTGACAAGGCCGTAACCGAGATCGAGCGATAATACATCCAAAGGCACGACAGGCGGGATTTCCGCAGGTTTTTCTTCCTTGCTGCGATCCCTTGTCTTTGACATAGTTTTATTGATATTTTCCGCTTGTTCCGCAACGCGCCTCATCCTGAACGCGTTAAACGCCACAAGCGCCGCCATCGGAATAAGCACATACCAGGGGAAACCGGGCAGTACGGAAAGGAACGCTAAAACCCCGGCGCAGATCCAGTAGACAATCGCGGGGCGGGAGATGATTTGTTCCATCACCTGATCCGAGAGGCTTCCTGTCGCGGCGGCTCTTGTTACAACAACGCCCATCGCGGTGGAAATTAAAAGCGCGGGAAGCTGAGTAACAAGACCGTCCCCAATCGCGAGGCTTATATAATTTGTAAATACATTCTGTTCATTGTACATAACGGAGCCGATAATAAATCCGCCGAGTATTTCCACTACGATAATGAACACGCCTACCTTTACGTTACCTGATATAAATTTACTGGCACCATCCATTGACCCGTAAAAATCAGATTCTTTTTGTATTTGATCTTTTTTTCTCTGGGCCTCTTCTTCCGAGATGGAACCTGAACTGACTTCATTCTCTACCGCCATCATTTTTACTGTCATGCTGTCCAATGTAAAACGCGCCGCAACTTCTGAAACGCGCGTGGCTCCCTTTGTAATAACGATTACCTGCACTGCGATAATAATCGCGAAGATGATAGCCCCGACCACAATGCCTTCCGTGCCGCTGGTCCCGACGACAAAGCTTGAAAACGCCCTTATCATCCTTCCGTTAAAACGCGCGCCTAAGGTTAAGATCGCCCTTGTTGAAGAGACGTTAAGCGCAAGACTGAACACTGTAGACACAAGAAGTATAGTCGGGAAAATGCTGAACTCTGTCGGTCTATTTGTGTAAAGCACGATGAGCAGAACCATAAGAGAAAAAACAAGATTGATTGCCATGAGCGCGTCAAGAATTACAGTCGGAAGCGGCAATATAAAAGACAGCACCATTACAATTAACGCGGTTGCGGGAAAACTGTCCTTAAAAAAAGTCAGAATACCGGCGGTAGTTCTTCCTCCCGCAGACGGCTGCGCTAAATCTGCCATAAATTACCTCTCAAATTATTTTTCATGCGGCCTTCCTGTTCCGCCGCTCTTCGATGATGTCCCAAACTTTTGCGTAAACTAAAGTGACTGTTTGCCAGTACTTTATGGGGATTATTTCACCGACTTCAACATCTTCATACAAACTGCGCGCTAAAGGTTTGTTCTCCACAAGCGGAATGCCGTGCGCTTGCGCGATAGTCCTGATCCTTGCCGCCATCTCATCAGCTCCCATCGCCACTACCATCGGACTTTTCATTGTTTTCATATCGTACTGTAACGCAACCGCGATATGAGTCGGGTTTGTAATGACAACATCCGCTTTTGGAACCGCCGCCGCGATATTCTGCCTGAGCATTTCGCGGAAACGGCTTCTTATCCTCTGCTGTATCTGCGGATCCTGCATATACTGTTTCTGCTCTTCCTTTACTTCGTAACGCGTCATTTTATGTTTTTGCTCAAAGCGCCAGCGCTGGAACCTCAAATCCGCAATCGCGAAAACTAAAAGCAAAACCGAGCTAATAAGGATCATCTTAATCGCGATACCAGCGATCAGAATAAGCCCTGTATAAACGTTAGATTTTTGAAGATTTAAAATCTTTTCTATATCGGATGAAATTAAAATAAAAGCTACTATTCCGATCATCGCGATTTTTAAAAGCGATTTTCCAAGGTTAAAAAGACCTTCCACGGAAAAAATCCGCCTGAAATACTGCCCGAACTTTGGAACGATCTTGGAGAAATTTGGAACAATGGGCTTAACCGTGAACAGCCATCCGTTTAATTGCGCCATATTGGAAAAAATCGCCGCGATAAAAGCGACAGCCAAAATCGGCCACACAAGCCGTGCGAAATAACGCAGGAATATGAGCACAATTACCCCGTCTCTTACGGGATCAAGATCATTAACGCGCAGGAAAAAAAACCTGACCATTTCTACGCAGGTACGCAGCATCGAAGGCGCGAGAAAAAGCAGCGTCATCGCCGGCAGAAGAAGCCCGAGCGCTCCGACAATCTCCTGACTTTTCGCAACCTGTCCTTCTTCCCGCAGTTTTTTTAATTTGTATTCCGACGGCATCTCGGTCTTGCCGGGAGCGTCTTCGTCATCATCGGAAAACCACTGCAGATCAATGATCAACGGCGCGTTTAAATTAAAATTCAAGTATAGAAGATCATCATTTTTAATCATCAGTAACCTCCCTGCGTGATCTGCCGTCCGATTTGAGTGTAAAGAGTTTGGATGTTGACAAAACCGGAATCAATTACACGCGTAAAGGCTTCTATCATAAAAGGAAGCGACGCGAAAAGAAGCACGAATGCCGTCATTATGGAAATTGGAAATCCTTCGGAGAGGATATTTACCTGCGGCGCGGCTTTTGAGATAAGCCCTGTCGCGAGAGAAGTTAAAAATAAAGTGCCGAGTATCGGAAGCGAGATAACAAACGCGTCCATGAAAAGACGCGAAAGACCGGAAACGATCATAGAGACAGCGGGTTCCCTGCCATCGATAAGCGAAATTATGTTAATTGTCTGAACGGAACGCCAAAAGCCGCCGAGAAAAAGCTGATGAAAACCGCCCATTGTGACAAAAATTAACATGGAAACAAGATTGAAATATTGACCCATAAGAGGATTTTCGATCTGGGCGACAGGATCAAAAGTTTCCGACGCGCCGAATCCCATTTGCAACGTGAAGAACTGTCCTGCCGTGGAAAAAGCCGCGAAAATCAGCGTCATGTAAAAACCGATTATTATGCCGATCATAGCTTCGCCAGCGATAAGAAGACCAAAGCGCAGGGTGAAAGCCTCATAACGCAGATCGCTCGTTGTTCCGCCGGGAAGAGTAACAATGCCGGAAGGATTGTTAGCTGACATGAACACTTCCGCCGTGGGAATGACAGCAAACGCCGCCAGTCCCGCGAGCGCGATCTTCGCGATCTGGGGGACAGCCTCCGATGAAAGAAGCGGCGCTGTCTGTATCATAGCAAGCGCGCGAGCCGCGATCAAAAGAAACACAGGCCCAAATGAGAGTATATTCTGTAAAACCGCATTCTCAATCATAAAAAAATTTCCAACTAACCCCTATCCCCTAATTCCTATCCCCTATCTCCTAATTCCTATCCCCTAACCCCTAATCCCTATCCCCTAATCACCGTGCCATAATCGAAATTTGACTAAATAAATTCGCCGTATACTGTCCGAGCAATGTAAAACCTAAACCGCCGAAAGCAAAAAGTACAAGTAAAATAACTATCAACTTCGGAACAAGAGTGAGTGTCTGCTCCTGAATCGATGTAGTCGCCTGTAAAATCGCAACGACAAGACCGACTAAAAGAGCAGGCCCCAAAAGGGGAATCGCCATTTGCAACGTCATAAAAATTCCCTGCCGCAGGATTGCTACAATTTCACCTATACTCATCTTTCATTCCCCTATAAAAATGAACGCATCAGTTGATCCGTTAAAAGCCCCCATCCGTCAACCAAAATAAAAAGAATCAGTTTAAAAGGCATGGATATCATGACAGGAGGGAGCATGATCATACCCATGGACATAAGTGCGCTTGCCACAACAAAGTCGATTACGATAAACGGAATAAAAAGAAGTATTCCGATTCTGAACGCCACGGTTAGTTCATTTAAAATGAATGCCGGAATTAAAACATAAGTTGGAACGTCAGCTAACGTTTCCGGAGTATCAAGTCCGCGCATCGCCATAAAAATGCGGATATTTTCCGGGCGGCTTTCCATCTGGCTGTACATAAATAATCTCAACGGAGCTTCCGCTTCCCTGTACGCGTTCTGCACGGACATCTCTCCCGCCGACAGCGGTTGAAGCGAGTTGTTATAAATCTGCTCGAATGTCGGCCACATAATAAATAAAGTAAGAAAGAGCGAAATGCCCAAAAGCACCTGGTTGGGAGGAACCTGCTGCAATGAAAGGGCGCGTTTTATAAAATCCAAAACAATTGAGACGCGGAGAAAACTTGTCATCAATATGATAATACTCGGAGCGAGAGAGAGAACGGTGAGAAGAAGCAGAAGCTGTAGCGAAAAGGCGACTTCCTGTCCTCCTTCGGGATTACGCACAGTAAGATCGATAAAAGGAATTACAGGAGGAGCCGGAGGATTAATAATATTCATCGTCCCGTCAACAGACATTCCGGGAAACGTTCCCTGCTGCGCGAAAGCGGTGTTAGGTGAAATAAACAGGGAAATCGCGAACAAGGCGGCTGACAGGCATTTTTTTATCATCAAAGCTCCCTGAGCCTTTCGCGGCGTTTGCGTATATTGTCGGCGGATAAACGCGATTCACCGGCGTTTATACCCTGACGGCGCAGGAACGACATAAAATCAGGAAACCCGCTTGGAGACAGCGCGTCTTTTTTTGAATCTTCAAGCAGCATAGCATCGATTATTTCTTTATCTTCGATTTCGCTTACAAGGCTTACTCCGCCCTCGCCTGAACCTAAAAGCCACGCCCTGCTTCCGACGGCGACAATGTGCGCGTAACGGTTTGCCCCGAGATGGGCGCTTGACAGAACTTTAAGGAAAGGATCTTTACTGACAGGTTGTTTTGCCGCGCGTTTAAAAATATACACAATGCCGTAAATGGCGGCCGCTGTAACAGCGAGGATAAGAATCATTCTTACAATCGACCATATTGAAGGGCCTGCCATCGCGGCCGGCGGCTGCGCGCCGCTTGAAAAAACCAGGGATCTTTCGGCTTCACGAAGCGGATCCGCCGCCGCGGGCTGTTCTTCTGTGAATGCTTCCTGGGCTGAGATTACAGGTATTTGGATGAAAAGCCCGGCCGCAAGAAGCAGCAGGGCGAATTTAGGCGCTTTCAGTTTTTACCCTCCCAGATCAAACTGATTCTAATTTTTTATTCTATATTATTTGAAAAACAATGGCAATAGGGCGNGTATAAAAAACAATTTTTAGCATAAAATTCGATAAATTGGCGATATTGAGATATATTTATTTTTNTGGTAATATTCGNACAATAGGAGAAATTTATGTTTGGTCTGATTGGAAAGGCGGTAAAACTAGCCATTATTCTTTTAATCATTTTCGTGGTTCTGGTTTTCGCCGAAGCATCTA
>WQRT01000005.1 GCA_009786625.1 Treponema sp. | reverse complement strand
AGCTGGTAGGAGATTAGGATGAGCGTATCAGATCCCGTTGCGGACATGCTGACAAAGATACGGAATGCCGGCATGGCAAAGCATGAAAAAGTAGATATTCCCACCTCCAGGCTTAAACTTGAGATAGTCAAGATATTAAAGACAGAAGGGTATATTAAAAATTTTAAAAAGGCGAATCAGGAAGGCGCAAATGTGATCCGGGTTTTCCTTAAATACGATGACAATACCGTTCCCATTATTCACGGCATCGAAAAGGTTTCAAAACCAGGGCGGCGTGTGTATATGGGCTATAAAAATATGCCGAGAGTTTTAAACGGCTACGGAACCCTGATCGTTTCTACGTCACAGGGTGTTACAACAGGCAAAAAAGCCGCGGAGAAAAAAGTCGGCGGCGAAGTAATCTGTACAGTATGGTAAACAGAAAGGGTTAATCGAGGGTTAATATGTCCAGAATCGGAAAGATACCGGTTAAAGTTCCCGGCGGGGTTAAGGTCAAGTTTCAAAATAATGAAATGATCGTAGAAGGCCCAAAAGGAAA
Organism: Treponema sp.; assembly: GCA_009786625.1. GTDB lineage: Bacteria > Spirochaetota > Spirochaetia > Treponematales > Breznakiellaceae > WQXQ01. The sequence goes on along the minus strand of WQRT01000005.1, from coordinate 30,159 downwards.
ATTAACGCAAAAATACCACCCCGTCATCAGTTTTGAAGACAAGGGAGGGGAGATTGTTGTCAGCCGGGCGAATGAAGAAAAACAGGCAAAGGCGTTTCACGGTCTTTACCGCAACCTGCTTAACAATATGGTGATCGGTGTTTCAGCCGGCTTTAACAGATCTCTTGTTATAACCGGCGTCGGCTACCGCGCGGAGTTGCAGGGAAAACTTCTCTCCTTAAGCCTTGGTTATTCAAATGACATTTATGTCGGTATTCCCGACGGGCTTTCCGTCACAGTTGATCAGGGCGGAAAACTAACAGTCTCAGGGATTGATAAACAGAGGGTCGGAGAATTTGCGGCTCAGATTCGCAGGTTAAGAGGCCCCGAGCCTTACAAGGGCAAGGGTATTCGTTATGATGGTGAAATCATCAGGCGGAAAGTCGGTAAATCGGGTGTTAAGTAGGTAGAATATGTTACAGAAAATGCTGGAAAAAAACAGAAAACGGCTTAGGCGGAAAATTCACATACGCAAAAGAGTAAGCGGAACCGCGGAAAGGCCGCGTATGACGGTTACCAAAAGCAACCGCCGTCTTTCGGTTCAGATTATTGACGATGTAAAGGGTCACACTCTTGTAAGCGCCTCCACAATGGAAGAGGAATTAAAGAACCTGAAACCCACCGTTAAAGACGCGGAAAAGTTAGGTGACATTGTCGGGAAGCGGCTGTTGGAAAATAATATCAAGACGGTTGTTTTTGATCGTAACGGATATTTATATCATGGAATTATTAAGGCTTTGGCCGATGGTACCCGTAAAGCGGGAATAAATTTCTAGGGGGCATGATGTCGAAAGCGAAAGAACAGGTTAAAGACAATACCGAAGAATCTACCGAAGTGAAAGATGTCGAAGCCGGCGCGGAAGCCGCGGCGGAAACACGTTCCGAAGGAAGAGGCGGACGGCGCGGACGCAGAGATCGCGGAGATCGTGAACCTATAGAAAAAGAAAAAGAGTTTATAGAAAAACTTGTTAAATTAAACAGAACCGCCAAGGTCGTAAAAGGCGGAAGGCGTTTTTCATTTTCCGCTCTCACCGTTATCGGCGACAGGAAAGGAAAAGTCGGCTATGGTTTCGGCAAAGCGAACGATGTTTCGGAAGCAATCCGCAAGAGTATCGATAAAGCAAAGCGCAACATGATTCTGCTGCCTGTTAAAAACGGAACCATCCCCCACGAAGTGATGGGATTTTTCAAGGCTTCGCGCGTTCTTCTCAAGCCCGCGTGTTCGGGAACAGGTATCATCGCCGGAGGAGCGGTCAGAGCGATCATGGAAGCCGGCGGTGTAACCGATGTTCTTTCAAAGTCTATCGGATCATCAAGCCAGTACAATGTGGTCAAAGCGACATTTGACTGTATCAATAGAATGATGGATGCAAGGACCGTATCAAGAAACCGCGGTAAGTCCTTAAGCGAGCTGTGGGGTTAGAATGAAACAGGTTTCATTTTCGATTTTATTTCAGGTAAGGTTAATATGGCAAAAATAAAAATCCGTCTTGTACGCAGTACAATCGGCCAGCTTCCGGTNCACCGCGCCACAGTCCGCTCGCTCGGNCTTCGCAAGATTGGTTCAAGCACGGTGCAGGAAGATAATCCGGCCATAATGGGAATGGTTAGGCATGTNTCTCATCTTGTAGANGTTGAGAAAGCAGACGGCGCATCAGCCGGAAAGGATANAAAATAATGGCGCACGATTTTGATTTACACGCCCCTGCGGGCGCTAATAAACGTAAACGCATACTCGGACGCGGGCAAGGCTCAGGAAGAGGTACAACNTCAGGAAAAGGCAACAAGGGGCAGAAGGCCCGTTCNGGCGGNAAAACCTATGTCGGCTTTGAAGGCGGACAGATGCCTCTTTACCGCAGNCTCGCGCAGAGAGGATTTTCCAATTATCCTTTTAAACAGGAATGGCAGGTTATCAATCTGGGNGAAATTGAAAAACGTTNTGAAAACGGCGAAACAGTCGATCTTGCGACCCTTATTAAAAAAAGGCTTGCAAAAGGATCGGTTCCTGTTAAGATTCTTGCCAACGGCGATTTTTCTAAAAAATTAAGTTTTAAAGTTGACGCGATTTCCGCGTCGGCGAAGGAAAAGGCAGAGAAGGCGGGCGGAGATGTAACTGTCATTCCTCCTCAGGAAAAAGCAAGGCCAAAAAATAAAATGGGTCAGGGTGCGAAAGCCGCCAGAATTAAAGCGGCAAAAGCAAAATCAGCTAAGGCTGCAGCAAAAGCAGGCGGAAAATAAATGGCTAATCCCATAATCGGTATTTTTAGAATAAAGGAACTGCGCGAGCGCATCCTCTTTACAGTCGGAATGTTGACTGTNTTCAGGATTGGAGCCGTATTCCCGATACCGGGCATCAATGTAAGAGAGTTGTCGCGTTACTTCATGGATCAGGTAAACTCAGGAAANCCGATTGTGGATTACCTGGACTTTTTCGCGGGCGGCGCGTTCTCTAACTTCTCGGTGTTCATGCTTGGTATCATGCCTTACATCTCAATGTCGATTATTATGCAGCTTCTGCTTATTGTTTTCCCGAAACTTAAAAAAATCTCTCAGGAAGACGGCGGAAAAAAGAAGATNCAAAAATGGCAGCGTTACGGAACCGTNTTGGTTTGTTTGATTCAATCTTACGCTGTTACCCAGTACGCGCAGGTTATTTCNCGCAGCGTCGATAACCTTTTAAACATCGGGCTTCTTCCGTTTACATTGATCGCNATGCTNACAGTTACTACGGGGACAATGTTCCTCATGTGGATAGGCGAGCAGATTACTAAACGCGGAGTCGGAAACGGAATTTCGCTTTTGATCTTTGCCGGTATTGTGGCGCGTTTGCCTCAGGCTGTCTGGGAACTTTTNGANATGATGCGCAAGGGTAACTTAAACCCTGTCTTTGTTATCATCGTGTTTGTAATGTTCGTAGCAGTTATCTCNCTTGTAGTNTTTGAACAGCAAGGACAGCGCAAGATTCCCGTTAACTACGCGAAGAGAGTAGTGGGAAGGAAAATGTTCGGAGCGCAGAATACCTATATCCCGTTTAAGATAAATCCATCGGGNGTTATTCCCGTTATTTTCGCTTCTTCAATTTTAACATTCCCGCTTCAAATCGCGCAGACTGTAGGCGGCAATGTNTCATGGCTCGCAGCCGTCGCGAACGCGCTGAGTCCGATGGGGCTTTTATATAATATTTTTTATGTGTTATTAATCATCTTCTTCGCTTATTTCTACACGCAGGTTACTCTTAACCCGATAGAGATCGCGAAGCAGATCAGGGAGAACGGCGGTTCCATTCCCGGGATTAGAACTGAGCGTATCGAGGAATACCTCACAAAAATCCTAAACCGCATTGTGCTTCCGGGTTCGATGTATCTGGCTTTCATTGCCGTAATTCCGACGATCATTCAGTGGGCTTTNAAGTTNCCNACGTCAATTTCTTACTTGATGGGCGGNACGTCGCTTCTCATTTTAGTCGGTGTTGACTTGGACACAATGAGCCAGATCGAAGGATTGCTGAAAATGCATCATCATGAAGGTCTTGTAAAACGCGGGAGACTGCGCGGACGGAATTTATAAGACGGGGAACTTGTAATGTTTTTTGATTTAGGAGAATATAAGAAATGAAAGTCAGAACCAGCGTTAAGCCGATTTGCGATAAATGCAAAGTCATTAAGCGAAATGGGATTATCCGCATTATTTGCCAGAATCCCAAACATAAACAAAAGCAAGGCTAAGGTAAGGAGTAATAATGGCGCGTCTAGTGGGAGTTGACCTCCCTAATAAACATGTGAATATCGCATTAACCTACGTTTTTGGAATCGGCAGATCAAGCGCGGATGAAATTGTCGCGAAAGCTAAGATCGATCCGATGCGTTTGATAAATGATCTTTCTCAGGAAGAATTAAACGACCTCAGGAATATCATCGAAAGTGATTACAAAGTAGAAGGCCGTCTGCGTACAGAAATCGCTCTTAACATTAAGCGGCTTATGGATATTGGCTGTTACCGCGGTTTAAGGCATCGTAAGGGATTGCCGCTTCGGGGTCAGCGTACAAGGACAAACGCCCGTACACGCAAAGGCAAAAAGAAAACCGTTGCCGGTAAGAAGAAATAGGATATACGGAGGAATAAGTGGCTCAAGCTGCAAAGACTACAAAAAAGAAGAAAGAGAAAAAGTCAGTATACGAAGGCAATGTCTTTATTCAGGCAACCTTCAACAATACAATCGTTACGATTACAGACCTTATGGGTAACACTGTTTCATGGGCGAGTTCCGGCATGCTGCAATTCAGAGGCGCGAAAAAATCAACGCCTTTCGCGGCTCAATCCGTAACAGAAACCGCAGCGCAAAAAGCGCTTCAGGCAGGTTTGCGCGAAGTTCATGTTTATATCAAGGGACCTGGAATCGGCAGAGAGTCGGCTATCCGTCAGCTCGGCGTAATGGGTATCAAGGTTAAATCCATAAGCGATGTTACCCCCATTCCGCATAACGGCTGCAGACCAAGAAAAACTCGACGTATATAACATAAAGGGAGAAGGAATATGGCAAGATACACCGGCCCTGTTTGCAGGATGTGCCGTGTTGAACAAAAAAAATTGATGCTCAAGGGGAACCGCTGCAGAAGCGATAAGTGTCCCATGAATAAAGATAGAAAGCGCTCCGCGCCCGGAAAGGATCCAAAATCCCGCCCCGGTAAAAGATCCGATTATGGTTTCCAGTTAAGAGAAAAACAGAAACTTAAAAGGATCTACGGAATGTTGGAAAAGCAGTTCAGGCTTTTCTTTGAACGCGCCCAGCGTATGCCNGGTATCACCGGCGAAAATCTTTTTGTACTGCTGGAAAGACGGCTGGACAATGTNGTTTACCGATTTCGTTTCGCTTCATCAAGAAGCCAGGCAAGGCAGCTTGTNCTGCANGGCCATGTATGCGTGAACGGTAAAAAAATAACCATTCCTTCCTACATTGTAAATCCTGAAAATGAAGTGAGCATCGTGGAAGGAAGCAGAAACATGACTGTTATCAAGGATGCGTTAAGGGAATACGGAAAGTCAGGTGTGATGCCGTGGCTCAGCCTCGATCCTGACGCAATGAAAGGGAAGTTCCTCGCGTCTCCGCGCCGCAGTGATATNACAGANCTNGGTGATATCAAGGAACAGATGATAATCGAATTGTATTCTAAATAGGAGTTTTCATGGCCCGTAAAAACCTTATGCAGGGATTGAAACGACCAAAAAGTTTTACTTTTGAGCATGGAGAATTAAANCAGAACTACGGTAAATTTATTGCCGCTCCGTTCGAGCCGGGATTCGGAACGACGGTTGGTAATACATTGCGGAGGGTTCTTCTTTCTTCNATTCAAGGGTACGCNATTACCGCGGTAAAAATTGAATCCATTGACTCTGGCGGAACTACTCACAATGTGTCCAGCGAATTTGAAACAATTCCGAATATAGTAGAAGACACTCTTGAAGTTATCAACAACCTTAAACAGATCCGCCTTAAACTGACTGAAGACGCCGAGCAGGATGTCCTCCTTTATGAATGGTCAGGTAAACGTGATATAAAGAGCGATGATTTCGCGCGTTTCGGACAGGTGGAAGTTCTTTCCTCAAGCCAGCACATAATGACATTGATGGACGACGCCAACATCAGATTTGAGATTCAGATTGATCTCGGCCGCGGTTATATGCCTTCCGAAGTCAATGAACGCTACATTGAAGTAATAAATACGATCCCTGTGGACGCGATATTCTCCCCTGTTAGGAAAGTAAAGTTCAATGTAGAATCAACCCGCGTCGGACAGCGAAACGATTATGACAAACTCGTTCTTGAGATATGGACAGACGGAACGATCAAACCTGAAGACGCTCTAGCCGAAGCCGCGAAGATCGCGAAAGATCATTTTTCGGTCTTTATCAATTTTGACGAAAATAATCTTGGAATCGAAGATGATATTGACGATGAAAACGATCATATCCGCAAAATTTTAAATACTCCGGTTGAGGAGCTTGAGCTTTCCGTGCGTTCATCGAACTGTTTAAAGAACGCGAACATAAAAACGATAGGCGAGCTTACACGCAAGACGGAAGATGATATCGCGAGAACGCGCAATTTCGGCAAGAAATCGCTTATGGAGATCAAGGAGAAACTTAAGGAATGGAACTTAAGCCTTGGCATAACCGATTTAAACGTTCTTAAAAACGCGCGCGCCAATATTGAAACAAAGGTAAAGGAAACGGAAGATGAAACATAAAAGAGGTTTTAATCCGCTTAACAGGATGTCGGCGCACCGTAAGGCGCTTCACCGCAGTATGGTAACAAGTCTGTTTAAGCAGGAGAGGATCAGGACTACTAAAGCCAAAGCTCTGGCGGTCCGCAGAACGGCGGAGAAAATGATTACCCGCGCGAAAGAAGACACGGTTCACAACAGGCGCATTGTTTCAAGCAGGCTTTTCAGCGAAGCGATTGTCGATAAACTTTTTACCAATATCGCGCCGAGAATGAAGGAACGCGAAGGCGGATATACCCGTATTTTAAAATTGGGCGAACGCAAAGGCGATGCCGCAGAGATTGTGATTCTGGAACTGGTGGATTACAAACTGGAAACTGACGGTAAAAAATCCAAAAAGAGTAAAGAAAAAGAAAAGTCCGGCGCTCCGGCAAAGGATAAGGGGAAATAAATGGCAAAACCGCACAGAGGAAGAGTTTTAAGAGAATTATTCGCGCGCGGACGCGGTGAGTGTCCTGTATGTAAAAGAAACAATGTAAAAATTTTATATGAGCAGGAATCCGGCGGACAGAAATTTAAAATTTGCAAAACCTGCAAAGCCGCAATTAAAAACGGCACAAAAAAGCTGCCTGCGGTTGAAGCTCCCGCCGCGAAGGAAACAACGGCTTAAGACGAATATTTTTATTTAGATTATTAAAGGCTTTTCCTTCTTCGGGAAAGCCTTTTTAATTATTATCATCATTACTGAAGGGATTATTCATTATTATTTTTGCGTTTACTCTTTCTATAACCGTGTTAATATAATCCATTGTTAAAGTTCTGTCGTTAATTCTGATTCTGTGCAGCGACAGAAGTTCATCTGTGTATTCGTATAACGGATAAATTCTTGTATTTGTAAAATTGGTTTCATAATGAGTCACAACAGGGATTATTCCGTAATCGGAAATTTCCGCGCGTGGCTGCGGGGATTCCTCCAATGTAAAAGTAATAACCGCAATAGCGCCGATTACTCTTTCTTTTTCACTCTGATGTGAAACAAAATTCCCTATGGAATAGAACACAAGAGTTTTTCTTCCATCTTCAAGTACAATTGTTTCCGCACGCTGGAGTACATGAGGGTGATGTCCGATTACTAAATCAACATTAAGTTCGGCTAGAAACATTGCAAGATCAGTCTGGCTCCTGTCAGGCTCCGGCAGGTATTCGGCCCCCCAGTGCATGGAAACGATTAAAAAATCACATAACGAGCGCAGTGCGTTTATTTCCTGCGTCATTTTTTCCCTGTTAATAAGTGATATAAGATTCGGGTTATCTCTGGGAACGGAATAACCGTTTAAACCGTAAGTGTAGGATAAGAATCCAAAGGTAATATTATTTTGCGTTATAAGTCTTGCGCTTTCTCCTTCTTTTCTTGCGCCTATTACGGTAAATTCCTCAAACGTATCCAGATAATCAAGAGTCGCGAGTATACCGGCTCTTCCCATATCCATGGTGTGGTTGTTNGCNATATTAATTACATCAAAACCCGTGTCAGAGAGAACCGGCGCAAGCGATTGNGGAGAGTTAAAATTCGGATANCCTGAGTGNCCGAAACTCTCTCCTGCCATTACTGTTTCCTGATTTATAAAAGCGATATCCGCGCCTCTTATAATTTCCCTTACGCGCGAATAGATCGGGAAAAAATTATATTCGCCGTTTACCAGCGACGAGTTTATTAATGTTATGTGAAACAGATTATCGCCCGCCGCCGCCATAGTAAGCGAATATCTGCGCGGCATTTCAGGCGCGGTCTCCTGCGTTTCAATGGTATCTTCGCTGTCATCAATTGAAATTAAGTTTTCGCTTTCTAAAGCGGCGCTTCGGCTTTCGTCATCACGCCGGTCTATACGGGTTTCTTCTTCAATCCTGACATCGCTGTACGGATCATGTCTTTGCTCCATGACTGTTGTAAGCAGGCAGCTTGAAAACAACGGCAATATTACAATTGATATTATTATTTTATTTTTTATATCTGCCACCAATTACCCTTTGAGACCCGGAAAGGTCGTTGAATAATTGTATATTATCATATCCATGTTTTTCAAGTAAATTTGATATATCTTTCATCTGCCGGGGATCGGCTTCCAATAACAGAACGCCGTCCTTTTCAAGGTACTGCGGCGCGTTTTCTATTATTCGTTTTATTATATCAAGTCCATTTTCTCCGCCGTCAAGCGCGGTACGCGGTTCGTTTTGTACTTCGGCTGGTAAGGATGATATTTCCCCGGAAGGAATGTAAGGCGGGTTTGATACTATAAGAGAAAAAATCTCAGATACAGGCACTGAAACATTATGAATAAGCGGAGAAGAAAGAAATGGATTTTTTAACGCGTCAAATAGATCTCCGTGATAAAAATCTATTTTTCCATTCGGTAAAAGACGCGAAGCGTTTTCTTTAGCTGTCTCTAAAGCCTTTATTGATATATCCGCAGCGTATATTTCCAAAATCGGTATCTCTTTTTTTATTGCAATAGCAATTGCGCCAGATCCTGTGCATAAATCTAAAACTTTTATTCGTGCCGAAAGGTTTAATACTTCGCTGCTTGCGCCGGGGTTGTTGATTTCTTTGTGTCTCTGTGCCTCTGCGTTATTTATTTTTGATAACACTTCCAGAGCAGCCTCGACTAATGTTTCGGTGTCTGGTCTTGGTACCAGAACTGATTTGTTTACCAAAAAATCCAGTCCGCGGAATTCTTTTTTACCCGTGATATACGCTGTACATTCACCGCCGGCTCTTCTTTCTATAAGTTCGCAAAAAGCGGCGCAGGTTTTTTCTGATAACTGCTCTGTCGCGCGGGCGGTTAAAGCCGCTCGTGTGGTATTTAACACATGAGCCAGCAGAAGAGAAGCGTCAAGACCCGGCGTTTCTATACCGGCGTATTTTAAATCGGCGCTTCCCTGCGCAAGCGCTTCGCGGATTATCATTTTTTATGAGGCTTCCGACATACTGCTTTGTAACAATTCTTCTTTTGCGGATAATTTCAAAGTGTCGAATAGTTCCGCGGCTTCTCCCTGCATAATAATGTCAAGTTTGTAAAGGGTAAGATTAATGCGGTGATCCGTAAGCCGGTTCTGCGGAAAATTGTATGTCCTGATTCTCTGAGAACGATCGCCTGAACCTACCTGATTTTTTCTGGCTTCGGCTCTTTGCGCCGCGGCTTTCGCTTCTTCCATTTCATAAATGCGCGCGCGCAATATTCGCATGGCTTTAGCCTTATTTTTAATTTGGCTTTTTTCGTCCTGGCAATGAACTGTTATCCCGGAAGGCAGATGCGTTATGCGCACAGCGGAATCGGTCGTGTTAACGCATTGCCCGCCCGGGCCGCCCGCGCGCATTACGTCTATTCTTAAATCTTCCTGTTTTATATCGATTTCAGTTTCGTCGGCTTCGGGAAGTACAGCGACTGTTACTGCTGATGTGTGAATCCTGCCCGAGGCTTCGGTTTCAGGTACTCTTTGTACCCTGTGCACCCCGGACTCATACCTGAGGTTTTCATATACATTATTTCCGCTTATAGAAAAAACAATTTCCTTTATTCCGCCGAGTTCCGTATCGTTGGAGTTCATTATCTCAAACTTCCAGCCTTTTGTTTCGGCGAAGCGCCAGTACATACGGTAAAGATCCGATGCGAAAAGCGCCGCTTCCTCGCCGCCTGTCCCGGCGCGTATTTCCATGATGATATTTTTTTCGTCCAGAGGATCTTTAGGGATTAAAAGGAGTCTTAGGCTTTCTCTGTTTGAAACAAGTTTATTTTCAAGCTCCTTTAGCTCCTCGCGGGCGAGTTCCTTCATCTCCTGATCTTTTTCTTCCTGAACAAGCGTTTTCGTTTCTGATGTTTGTTTTTCCAATTCCTCGACTATATTGCTTAGTTCCGCGATTTCACTTAGGTGTGAGTGTTCCTTCATTGCCTCGCGGTAACGGTTTTGATCTTTTACAAGCAGAGGATCCTGAATAATCAAACTCAGTTCATCGTACCGTTTAAGCAGGGATGTTAAACGTTCATTCATTTTACGGCCTTTTACTGTTTTTCTTCAAACCTCGGGCAGGAGTATATCACAATTTCCATCTGGTTTTCTTCGCTTGTAAATACGTCGAGTGTTTGCCTTAAGGTTTCCTGTATTTGGCAGTTGCCGGATATTGAGCAAAACGGGCAGGCGCCGTTTCCCCGTGAATTTAATTCAATGTGCATAGTTCACATTAACAGAGAAACGGATAAAAAGCAAGTTCTACAGAATCGGGAATTCAGTACTGCCAGTTCGCCGAGATTGCAAACCTGCCGCTTTCATTGTTTCCGTAACTCCTGACTTTGAAATAATAGGTTTCTTCGGCTCTGACATAAAGCAGGATCCTTGCGTTTAAATTATCTCCGCTGTCATCATCTTCTTCCATTAATTCCATACCGGCGTTATATGCCCACATAATAGTATCAACGCTGCCAGATGTTTCTACAATTAATTCCCCGCTGCTTAAAGGCCTTACAGCATATAAGAACTCTACGCCGGGGCTCATATTTTCCGACAGAGTAGATCCCACCCGCAGTTGTGTTGACCGCGGGATGACTGGGTTCACTACAGGCGTAGGAGCCGGCGCAGGAGGTGGAGGTGGTGCGGGTGTTGGAGCCGGCGCTGGAGGTGGTGCGGGCGCAGGGGCTGGCGCAGGAGGAGTAATGCCGGTCATAACCGCGGAAACTGTGAATGAGCCGCTGGTTGAATTGTTGTAACCTGACACCCGGAAATAATAAACATCGTTTGCTCTCGCGCTAACCGTGATTCTAGCATTATACCCCTGTCCGCCGTCATCATCGCTGGCAATTTCCTGCATGTTGGAATCAAATGCATTCATGTATGTATCAGTGCTGCCTGATGTTTCTACAGTAAGCGTTCCGTTGTTTGCCGATCTTACCATGTAGGTAAAACTGGCGCCCGGATTTAATGTATTAGAAAGAGATGACCCAACCCGCAGTTCTATATTCGCAGCAGCGCCGGCCATTGAAGCAGAAATTGTAAAATTCCCTGTTTGGTTGCTGTTGTAACCTCTTACTCTGAAGTAATATGTCTGACCGGCAGATACATTAGTGGTGATTTTTGCGTTCAAACCCTCTCCGCCGTCATCATCATCGGCTATTTCTACCATGTTAGAATTATATGCCCACATTCTGGTGTCGAGGCTGCTCGATGTTTCAACAACAAGGGTTCCGCTTCCGGCAGGTCTTACCATATAAAAAAATCCTGATCCCTGATTCATGTATTCGGAAGCCGGTGAACCAACACGCAGTTCAGTTATTGATGCCTGATTCGCCGATATGGAAAAATTCCCTGTTTGGCTGTCGCTGTAACCTCTTACTCTGAAGTAATATGTTTCGTTTGCTCTTACATTAAGGTCGATTCTTGCGTTATAACCCTGCCCGCTGTCATCATCATTGGCTAATTCCACCCTGCTGGAATTAAGCGCCCACATTCTGGTGTCGAGGCTGCCTGACGTTTCAACAGTAAGAATACCGCTGTTTGCAGGTCTGATCATGTAGTTAAATTCTCCTCCCGGGTTGAGAAACTCGTTTACTGTAGTACCGATACGCAGTTCCTGCTGCGCAAACGCAGTCATCGTAAGGCATGCCGCAAGAGTTATGGTTATAACAATTATCTTCTTAAACATAATTTCTCCCTGGAAAGGTTATTTTTATATATTCCCTTTTTTCGCTAAAAATATTTTACATCCATGTATTAATATATAGTAGAAATATTCATTTGTCAAAATATTTGGGCGCAATAGTTACAATTAATGCTGTTTTATGGTAGACTTGAGCCAATGAGAATCTGGGATCAAGTCATCCATTTTTTTCAAAATTGGTTTGTAAATCTGACATCTGAACAGAGAAATATTTTTGTTATCGCAAGCACCGCACTGTTTTCAATTGCCTTAACCATTTCAGTAATTGCATCCATGAATTTTTCCGTAAAGGACGATAATTCTAAAATGGAGCAGACGAAGGTTTTCTCCCGTATTTCTCCTGATGAAATTTTTATTCCTGACGAACCGGATTATTTACCTGGAGTGCTTCTGGAAAGGAACCGGCGGTCTGTCTGGACAGAAGAAGACGCATCAGTTTTTTGGCAGGATCCGCTTGTGAACGGCGAAGAGCCGTGGCGGGAAAAAATTGAAGCCGTGATAGATGAGTTTCTGGAGCGGATCCCGTGAAAAATATTTTTCCTGTTTTCTTCGCGGCATTTTTTTTATTTTTTTCCTGCGCCGGATCTCCTGATCTTGTTGAGGAACCAGAGATTAATAATAGAGAAGCCGTGACTCATGATGAACCTGATTTAATTGATGAGGAACTTGTTAGCGAAGAATCAGGAATCGTGAGCGGTGAATTAATAATATCCGATGATGAGTTAAATGAAATTTCAATTGATGAAGAAACTGAATTAGTTGATACACAAAGCGCTCAGATAATTCCTGAAGAACAGCCTGTTATCGAAACACCGTCTGCGCCTGTTGCGGCAGTTGACGAAACATCGGCCGCCGCGGTTGTACCTGCAACACCTGCCGCTGCTGTAACACCTGTACCTGTACCCGCCGCGCCTATACCCGCTCCGGCAGCAACACCTGTACCAGCAACACCTGCACCTGCGGCCGCAACGCCCGCGCCAGTGCAGAGTACGCCGGTTCCTCTTGTTGAAATATCAGGAGAGATATTACCTGATGAAGCATTACCCGTTCAAACACTTGACGAAACCTCGGATGGAACTGTAGACGAACCTGCGCCGCCTCCTCCCGCTTTTACGCCTTTAAGGCGCGATCTTCCGGCTCAGGCGGTAACGGCTCAAAACACCGAGGTAATTTTTTCGCGTGTAGTGCACGTAACGGTTGGGCAGATACTTGAGATTCCGTTCCGCGGTTCNGGATGGGTGTATCTCGGCGAGATGTCTTCNCTTCGTGGAATTGTTTATAGTACGCGGCGTCCTGAACCTCANGGTATGAGTTTTATTTTTAATGTCGCACAAACAGGAATTTTTGTGTTGAAATTCTTCAGGGAAGATTTTACAAGAGGATATATAATAAATGATTATGTTCAGGTAATCGCGGGTGAATCAACGGCTGTATTAACACCCTTGCAGGATCGAAGCAGGATAACAGCGAATCCGCGGTGGCCTTCGGCTGTTGAGGAATCCGAGATACAGAGGAATGTGCTTTCCGGCGGAAGATCAAACGCTACATCAGTTTTTTCGCCGGGTCATGCCGCTTTGCAAGGCTCTCAAAGAGAAGAAAGTATAATCCGCGAAGATGCTTCCGCAGTACAGCCGCCCTCAGCCGCGCAACAGCCGGCGGCTCAACCGCAGCAACCAGCAAGGCAGCAGCCATCAACAGCGCAGCAGCCTCCCGCACAATCAACGCAGCCATCGACAGTGCAGCAGCCTCCTGCACAGTCAGCGCAGCCATCAACAACACAACAGCCTCCCGCACAATCAACGCAGCCGTCAACAGTACAACAGCCTCCTGCGCCTGTCTTGCAGGAAGAAGCTGCGGCGGTTGTTGTAACGCCTTCTACTGTCTCTCCTGATGTTATTATGCAGAATGCCAGAAGCGCTTTTGATGGCGGAAATACAGCGGAAGCGATAGCGTTACTCGATCAATTTTCTGTGCATTATCCCGGCGGCACCGATGAGGTTTACTGGATGTACGGGCAATTGTACGAAGCGAATACGCCGAGCAGAAATATCCTTCTTTCACTGGATTATTACAGGCGTCTTGTAAATGAATTCCCGCAGAGCGGCAGGTTAAGCGATGCCCGCAGAAGGATCGCGTATCTGGAAAGGTATTATATCAATATACAATAATATTTTAAATTGAATTTTTTAAATCCGCAGTTTCTGCCATTGATACGCCGCGGCGCGAAGCTGCTTAACGCTTGAATCTTTTAGGTAATCGTCAAACTGCATCATGCGGTCAATGTAACGCTCTCCCGCTTTCTCCTGCGGCAGAATTTCGATTATCCTGTTTGCGATTGAATTAATAAACTCATGATCGTGCGAATTGAATAAAATGACGCCGGGGAAAGATGTTAGGCCGTCGTTAAGCGCCGTGATCGCTTCAAGGTCGAGATGGTTGGTCGGCTCGTCTAGGATCAACACATTCGCGCCCGAAAGCATCATTTTAGCGAGAAGGCAGCGTACTTTTTCGCCGCCCGAAAGGACATTCACAGGTTTTAACGCTTCATCGCCTGAAAAAAGCATNCGGCCGAGAAAACTTCTGACATAGGTTTCATCNTGATCAGGGGAGTACTGCCTTAACCAGTCTGTAATNGAAAGATTGGAACTGAAATANCTTGANTTTTCCCTGGGAAAATATGAAAAAGAAATTGTCTGCCCCCAGTTATACCCGCCTTGNGCGGCGCCGCTTTTTTCCGTTTTTAATTCCCCGCAGATAATGTCGAATAACGCGGATTTTGATGTGTGTTCAAGCCCCACAAAGGCTATTTTGTCTCCTTTGTTTACTGTTAGTGCAAAATCTTTTAAAAGAGCTGCGCCTTCAAATGTGTATTGTAAATTTTCAGCGTGAAGGACATTGTTGCCTATTTCCCTGTCAGGTTTAAAACCGACATAGGGAAATTTCCGGCTTGTTACGGGAACATTTTCAAGGTCAAGTTTTTCAAGCACTTTCTTGCGGCTTGTCGCCTGACGGCTTTTACTTGCGTTAGACGCAAATCTTTGTATGAACTCTTTTAACTCTCTTGCCTTGTCTTCGCGTTTTTTCAATTGATCCCGCGCCTGCCTTTGTAAAATCTGGCTCATCTGATACCAGAAATCATAGTTGCCGGAATACGGAGTGATCCTCCCGTAATCGATGTCGCATACATTTGTACAAACTGAATTTAAAAAATGGCGGTCATGCGAGACGACAATTACCGTGTTTGGAAAATCAATCAGAAAATCTTCAAGCCATGAAATTGATTCAAGATCAAGGCCGTTTGTCGGCTCGTCGAGTAACAGAATGTCGGGGTTTCCGAATAGAGCCTGCGCTAAAAGAACGCGCACTTTTTTTGACTCGTCAAGTTCCGCCATAAGGCGGCCATGATCTTCTTCATCAAGACCGAGGCCGGATAATAATTGTCCCGCCTGCGCTTCGGCTTCCCAGCCGCCGAGATCCGCGAAATCCGCTTCAAGCTCGCTAGCACGAAGTCCGTCCGCTTCTGTAAAATCTTCCTTTGCGTAAATTTCCTCGCGTTCTTTTTGCACCGCGTAAAGTTTCGGATAACCCATGACAACCGTTTCCAAAGCAGGGTAACGCTCATATGCGAAGTGATCCTGTTTTAAAACCGCGATGCGTTGATTTTTTCCAATCGATACTTCTCCCTTGTCATGTTCAATTTCGCTCGAAAGAATTTTTAAAAAAGTGGATTTACCGGCTCCGTTCGCGCCGATTATCCCGTAACAGTTTCCGGGAGTAAACTTTAAATTAACATCCTTAAAGAGCGTTCTCTCTCCGAAGATAAGACTTAAATCTGTAACAGTGATCATTTTACATTAACCTCATTATAGCGATAATTAAATTTACTTTTTAAATATTCCGAATAATTTTGAAAAGAATCCTTTTTTTTCCTGCGCCGGTTCCGCGGCGGGCGCCGCATCTTTTATTATTAACGGAGCTGAACCTGCGTCTTTTTTCGGCGGATTCGGGCGGTGTTCGTTGTGCGGATGGTGTTCGTTATGCGGGTGGTGTTCGCTGTGCGGATGATGCACAGGATGTTCATGCGGATGATGGCGTTGTTTCTTGTGATCCTTTCCGCCGTGTGCGGCATGACCGTATTTTTTTTTGTATAAAGCCATCCGTTCTTCCATTGAAAGATGAGACATATCGGCTTGCGTCTCCGCGCTTTTGCGGACATTTTTTACTTCTGTAGTAGCAGTGCTTGTATGTTTCCGCGCGAGAGTTTTTTCTTTATGCGGATGCCTTTTATCAGGCTTTTTTCTTGTCTCGTGAGTCTGCCGCTCTTCGTAAAAATCGGTTTGAATTCTCTGATTCGCACTTTTATCCTGAGCGAATAAATCATGTCCCGCGATTTCTGACGGAACTTTTTTACCGATGTAGCGTTCAATGGCGGGAAGCTCGTAGACATCCTGCTCGCTTGCAAGCGTTATCGCTCTTCCTGTCTTTCCGGCGCGCGCCGTCCTGCCGATGCGGTGAACATAATTTTCCGCTTCTGTCGGAACATCGTAATTTATTACCATCGCGAGATTTTCAATATCAAGTCCTCTCGCGGCGACATCGGTGGCGGCTAACGTTTTAATTTTTCCGTTTTTTAAATCATCAATTACTTTCAGCCTCTTTGCCTGCGGCAGATCGCCTATAATAAACTCGCAGGGTATGCCGTTAAGCCGCAGACGTTTGGCGGTAATCTCGGTAAGTTTTTTTGTGTTACAAAATATCAAAACGCTTTGCGGCTGCTCGCGTTTAATAATGCCTAGCAGAAGCGGCATTTTATCTTCCGATGAAACATGGTAAAGAACCTGCGATATTTCTTCGACTGTAACAATTTCAGGTTTTATCTCGATCTCAAAAGGAGTTTTAGTATATTCCCACGCGAGATTTTTTACCCACGCGTTAAGCGTCGCCGAAAACAGCATTGTCTGGCGACGGTCAACGGAAGGCACTACCTTGATCAATTTCCGTAAATCTGGATAAAAGCCCATATCAAACATGCGGTCGGCTTCGTCAAGGACAAGGAAGGCGATGTCCATCAAATTCATTCTGCCTGATTTATTTAGATCGAGGACGCGGCCGGGAGTCCCGACAAGTATCTGGACATTATCACGCAGCAATTTTTCCTGCTGGCCGTAGCCGACTCCGCCGTAAAAGCTGCCGGTTTTTATGGACAGGTACTTGCTTAAGATTTTCGCCTCTTCTTCAATCTGAACTGCCAGTTCCCTCGTGGGCGCCATGATCAGAGCTTTCCGCTTGAACAGAGCTTCTTCCGTGAGCATCCTTTGAAAAATGATGATTAGAAAAGCGGCGGTCTTCCCCGTCCCGGTTTGAGACTGGACATACAAATCCTGCGCCGCAGTTTGCCCGCCCTGCGCGGAAAGGAAAGCGTGAGAAAGCACCTGTTCCTGGACAGGCATGCAATCAATATATCCGGATTCATCGATTCCTTTCTGTAAATCGGGATGCAAGTTGAAATCTGTAAATTTCATAATAATATAGGGTTAGTTTAGTTGTTTTTTCAGGATTAGGGAATAGGTTTTGGGGACAGAGCTGTCTAATACTTGAATTTTCTTGACTTCCTGCTCAATATGCCGCAACATTATTATATAAAAACATTTTGGAGGACGGAAATGAGTATTATTGAATATGTGGAAGCTCGTGAGATTATTGATTCGCGGGGAAATCCCACTGTAGAAGTTGATGTCGTACTTGAAGGCGAGTTCCGCGGCCGCGCGGCTGTTCCTTCCGGAGCGTCAACCGGCGCTTATGAGGCGGTTGAATTGCGCGACGGCGACAAGAGCCGCTACCTCGGCAGAGGCGTTTTAAACGCGGTTGATAATGTAAATAACACTATCGGGCCTGAGTTAATGGGACGCGACGCTCTCATGCAGGTTGATATTGACAAGACCATGATCGAGCTTGACGGTACACCGAATAAAGCCAAACTGGGCGCAAACGCCATTTTAGGCGTGTCCATGGCAACCGCGCGCGCCGCGGCTGATTATCTGGGTATACCTCTTTATAAATATCTTGGCACATTCCACGCGAACCTGCTGCCTGTTCCCATGGCGAATATTGTCAACGGCGGCAAGCATGCTGATAATAAAATCGATTTCCAGGAATTCATGGTAATGCCGGTAGGCGCTGAATCGATGAGAGAAGCCGTCCGCTGGACAGCCGAAGTGTTCCACAGCCTGAAGAAAATCCTTCATGATGCCGGNAAAAACACCGCGGTAGGAGACGAAGGCGGATTCGCGCCNGACATCGGCAATGACGATGCGCTTGACTATATCATGAAAGCGATCGAAAAAGCCGGATATAAACCCGGCGAGCAGATGATGATCGCNCTTGACTGCGCCAGCTCGGAGCTTTACGATGAAGGCGGCAANAAAGGCTACAAATTCTGGAAATCCAATCCCGATAAATTGTTCANCGCGGANGAAATGATCGAAATCTACACAAAATGGGTGAACAAATACCCGATCATCTCAATCGAAGATCCTCTTGATCAAGATGACTGGGACGGTTATGTGAAACTTACAAAGAGCCTTGGATCGAAGGTTCAGATCGTAGGCGACGATTTCTTTGTTACTAACACCGAACGACTTGAAAAAGGCATCAAGATGGGCGCTTGTAACTCAATTTTGATCAAGGTAAACCAGATCGGCACTCTTACCGAAACATACGAAGCGGTCGAGATGGCAAAGAGAGCGGGATATACCGCGATTGTCTCGCATCGTTCCGGCGAAACGGAAGACAGCTTCATAGCCGACCTTGTAGTCGCGCTTGAAACCGGGCAGATCAAAACAGGTTCAATGAGCCGCACAGATCGTATTGTNAAATACAACCAGCTNATGAGAATCGAAGACGAGCTGCTCGGNATCAGCCAATACGCCGGCCGCAAAGCGTTCTACAGCATAAAGAGATAGTACAGAAAATTTCTTGCAGAGGCGTGAAATATTTCTTTGCGTCTCTGTGAGAAATAAAAATGAATTTATGTCAGACCAAAGTTTAGTTCCTATTGATCAAATTCTTCGCCAGAAAGTAAAGCTTCCTCTTGTGGCTTTGATGGGGCGTCCGATTTTTCCCGGCATATTTACGCCGATCATGATTGGCAATCCTGTTGATGTAAAAGTGATTGAAGACGCTAACTCCGACGACGGGCTTATCGGTCTTGTGATGCTTTTGAATGATACCGACGCTCCGTCCATTACCGATTTGTATACTGTCGGCACTGTCGCGAAAATCGTTAAAAAAATAAATTTGCCGGACGGCGGCGTTAACATTTTTATTTCCACGTTAAAACGTTTTCGTATAAAAAAAGCGCTTCATCTTTCCAACCCGATTGTCGCCGCTGTGGAGTATCTTGAGGAAGAGGAAGACAATACGAGCGAAGTTAAGGCGCTTACACGAGCGCTTATTTCTGAGATGAAACAGATAAGCGAAAATAATCCGCTTTTCTCCGAAGAAATGCGGCTTAACATGATCAACATCGATCATCCCGGCAAGATTGCCGATTTTATAGCGAGTATTTTAAATATTGATAAAGCCGAGCAGCAGAAAATTCTTGAAATTTTAAATGTGCGAAAGCGCATGGAACAGGTTCTGGTGTTTATTAAAAAAGAACAGGAACTTTTACGGATTCAGAAGAAAATCCAGCGCGAAATAAACGAAAAAATCGAAAAATCCCAAAGGGATTATTTTTTAAAGGAACAATTAAAGGCAATTAACAGCGAGCTTGGTTTAACGCCTGACGCTAAAAGTTCCGATTACCAGCGTTTTAAAGAAAAATTTGACTCTTTTAAATTTGAAGGCGAAGTAAAGGAAGTAGTCGATCAGGAACTTGAAAAATTTTCCCTTATGGAGCCGCATTCCGCCGAGTTTACCGTTACGCGAAATTATCTAGACGTAATCGCGGCGCTTCCGTGGAATAATCCCGGTCACGAAGAGTTTAATTTAAAAAAGGCGCAGGAGATTCTGGAAGCCGATCACTACGGGCTTAAAGATGTAAAAACAAGAATTGTTGAATTTCTCGCCGTCAGAAAACTGCGTAAAGACACAAAAGGTTCAATCGTCTGCCTTGTCGGTCCTCCGGGCGTAGGTAAAACATCTGTGGGAAGATCCATCGCGCGTGCGCTTGGTAAACAATTTTTCAGGTTCTCTGTCGGCGGCATGAGAGACGAGGCGGAAATAAAGGGACACAGGCGCACTTACATAGGAGCGATGCCTGGAAAAATTATTCAGGGATTAAAAATCGTTAAGACAAAAGACCCTGTTTTTATGATCGACGAAATTGATAAAATGGGCGCAAGCTACCACGGCGATCCGGCAAGCGCTCTTCTTGAAGTGCTTGACCCCGAGCAAAACACGGCTTTCCGCGATCATTATCTTGATCTTCCCTTTGATATATCCAATGTTTTTTTCATAGTGACAGCTAACACTCTCGACGCGATTCCCGCGCCGCTTCTTGACCGCATGGAGATTATCCAGCTTCCCGGTTACATTGATACTGAGAAACTTGAGATCGCAAAGAAATATCTTTTACCGAAGAGCCTTGAAAAAAACGGATTAAAGAAAAGTTATGTAAAATACACAAAGGACAGCCTCCTTTATATAGCCAACTGTTATGCGCGTGAAGCCGGGGTGCGCAACTTTGAAAAAAACCTTGATAAGATACACCGTTTTATCGCGAAGCAAATCGTGGAAGCGCAGGAGAAAGCGCAGGCTGAGAACGCTTCTGCGAATGTTGCCGCAAACGTTGCCGCGAAGGAAGATGCGCAGCCAGCCGCGAAAACAAACACACAAGCCGCCGCGAATCCGGCGGAACACAGCGAAGTAAAAGAAAAAGAAACTGAGTATACAATTTCCATGCAGTATAGCATTGATAAAAAGTTTGTGGAGAAACAGCTCGGTAAACCTCTCTTCCGCGAGGATGACATAAAAACCGCTGACAAACCGGGTATGTCGGTGGGGCTTGCGTGGACAAGCATGGGCGGCGATACGCTTGTGATAGAAGCGACGGCGGTTCCGGGGAAAGAAGGACTGACGCTGACAGGAAAGATGGGCGATACAATGAAAGAGAGCGCGGAAATCGCCATGACTGTCGCGCGTAAACTCGGCGCTGAACGTTACGGCATAGATCTTAAGTGGTTTGAAAATAATCACATTCACATGCACATCCCGGAAGGCGCGACGCCTAAGGACGGCCCGTCCGCCGGTATTACAATGGCGACAGCGCTTCTTTCGCTTATACGCGGAAAACTTGTCGCTTCAAGGCTTGTTATGACAGGAGAGCTTTCGCTGACGGGGTTAGTATTACCCATAGGCGGCTTAAAAGAAAAAACAATAGCCGCCCGACGTAACAAGGCAAAGCATATCATCATCCCAAAGCAAAATGAACGTGACCTTGACGAGATACCTGATAATGTGAAAAAAGGACTTGAGTTTCATCTTGTGGAACGCTTCGAGGAAGTACTTGCGCTAGCATTACCCGAAGGGTAATGAACATTACTTGAGGGGTAATACATTACTTGAAGAGTAATGAACGCAGCCTCCTTAAAAGTTTTAAAATATCAACTTTAAAAATTATATCAAGGTTATAATTAACTACTTGTAAAACATATTATACATATGTTAATAATATGATAATATGTTTTTTATGAGGTGAAGACATTGAAAATATCGACGAAAGGCAGGTATGCCCTGCGGATGCTCCTTGACCTTGCGGAGAATAGATACAACGGATTTATAGCGCTTAAAGAGATTGCTGAAAGGCAGAATATTTCCAAGCAATATCTGGAACAGATAATTACAATAATAAGCAACTCAAGGATTCTCCGCGCGAACCGCGGGAAACAAGGCGGTTATATGCTGGCAAAGGAACCATCGGAAATATCTGTTGGTTATATTTTGCGGATTACCGAAGGCAATATATCATCTACAACCTGCCTTGAAAGCGAGATTAATGAATGTAAAATGGCGGATTCATGTAAAACCTTGTTTGTGTGGAAAGAACTAAATAAGGTAATTGCGGACTATCTTGACAGTGTTACTTTGCAGGATATTTTAGATAAATACCAGGAACAACAAGGCGATTTTTATATCATTTGAATAATTAATGTTTTTTTTCATTTTCTATTGACAATTATTTAGTAAAACAGTATTCTAATACATAGTAAACAGATATGTATACTAAATAATAATTGACTGTATTAAGGAGCAGATTATGGCAAAAGAAGGAACAATAAACGCGCTTGGCAAGGAGCAGGCTTATCAGCTTGCGGATATTACAAAAACACCGCCTCAATTCGGGTCTTTAACCCCGCGGTGGCTGACACGGTTTCTGGAGTTTAAGGGGCTTGAATCCGGCATTTACAGGGTAAACAGGGTTGTAGAGGGTGAAACGCCGCTCGATATTCTCTGTTCATCCGAAAAAAAGAGCGCGAAGATCCCCGCGGGCTTTGTCGAGTATCAGCAAAAACCCCGCGAATATATTCTCAACTCGATATCAACGGTGATTAATGTTGATACAAATGTTACCGATGTTTTTTCGTCGCCTTACGATCAAACAAGGGAACAGCTAAATTTAGCTGTAGAAAGTTTAAGGGAGCGGCAGGAAAGCCAAATAATTAATAATGATGATTACGGTTTGTTAAAAAATGCCGCCGATAGCCAGCGCATAACGCCGATAAAAGGCGCGCCGATGCCTGATGATTTTGATGAGTTGATTTCTAAAGTTTGGAAAGAGCCGTCTTTCTTTTTGGCTCATCCGAGAGCGATTGCTGCTTTTACACGCGAGTGCACAAGAAGAGGCGTGCCGCCTAATACGATAAATATTCACGGCGGGAATTTTATTCTCTGGCGCGGAATACCGATTGTACCCACGGATAAATTACTCGTGGACGGCGTTAAAAAACCAAAGGGTAAAAGCGGCAAAACAAATATTTTATTGATCCGCACTGGTGAATCAAAACGCGGAGTAATCGGGCTTCATCAAAGCGGTTTGCAAAATGAACAATCAAGAGGACTTTCTGTCCGCTTTAAAGGTGTTGACGAAGAAGGGATCGCTTCGTATCTGCTGTCGCTCTACTGCTCAGCCGCGATATTAGCAGATGACGCTGTCGCTGTTCTTGAAGATGTTGAAGTGGGCGATTACTATGATTACACCTAACGATACGGGGTTTACGCAAACTGAGTTATCCTCTTACGGTCTTCCAAGCGAAAAAGAACTGGCGGACTGGGCGCAAGGTTTTTTCCCCGAGTTTAATAGAAGAGATAGTTATATTGATCCCTCTTCTTTTTCTCCTGTAGTTGTACCGGGTACAAATTTATCATCGTCGTTTGATGTAAACCGTATCCGCGCGGATTTTCCGATTTTGAACGAGCGTTTAAGTAACGGCAAGAAATTGATATGGCTTGATAACGGCGCTACAACGCAAAAACCGCGTCAGGTGATAAACCGTATTTCTTATTTTTACGAGCATGAGAACTCGAATGTACACAGAGGCGCTCATGAACTGGCAGCCCGCTCGACAGATGCGTACGAAGCGTCAAGGGAAACCGCGGCAAGATTTTTAGGTGCGCCGTCAAAAGATAATATCGTATTTGTGCGCGGAACTACAGAAGGAATAAATCTTGCCGCGCACAGTTACGTGAAACCTTTTTTAAAACAGGGTGATGAAATTATCCTTACGATTTTGGAACATCATGCGAATATCGTGCCGTGGCAAATAATCGCGCAGGAAACAGGCGCGGTAATTAAAGCCGCTCCGGTTGATGATACAGGGCAGATTATTTTAGCCGAATACGAAAGATTGTTTACAAGCCGCACAAAGTTCGCGTCCATCACCCATGTTTCCAACGCGCTCGGAACAATTACGCCTGTTCACGAAAT
This sequence comes from Treponema sp., assembly GCA_009786625.1. Lineage (GTDB taxonomy): Bacteria > Spirochaetota > Spirochaetia > Treponematales > Breznakiellaceae > WQXQ01. The sequence continues at coordinate 6,266 of WQRT01000005.1, read as the reverse complement.
GGTGCATATCGCGCATCGTTACGGAGTGAGGATTTTAATTGACGGGGCGCAGTCTGTAGCGCACACGCCGTTAAATGTAACCGAGCTTGACGCGGATTTTTATATTTTTTCAGGCCATAAAATATTCGCGCCGACCGGAATTGGAGTCGTATACGGTAAGGCGTCCGTACTTGATGAAGCGAAACCGTATCAGGGCGGCGGCAACATGATCAAAGACGTTACCTTTGAACGCACAACTTACAATCCGGCTCCAAGTAAATTTGAAGCGGGTACGGGAAGCATCGCGGATGCTGTCGGTCTCGGCGCGGCTCTTGATTATGTCATGCAATTAGGTCTTCCCAATATTGCCGCTTACGAACATGGACTGCTTGAATATGCAACGCGCGAACTAAAAAAGATAAAAGGTTTGCGTCTTATCGGAACCGCAAAAGAAAAAGCGGGCGCACTGTCTTTCGTTTTGGACGGAAGATCTGTCGAGCAAATTGGAAAGCATTTATCGGAACACGGAATCGCGGTTCGCGCGGGTCATCATTGCGCTCAGCCGATACTGCGCCGTTTTGGATTGGAAGCGACTGTCCGCCCGACAATCGCGTTTTACAATACAGCAGATGAGATTGACGCTTTAGTAAAAGCGGTTCGGGAAATAGCGTAATGAGCGAAGTAGTGCAAAATAACCGCAATATGCAAATCATGGCGGATATAGAGCGGGTAACAACTATAATTATTAATTCCGCGGAAGATAAACTGCGAGAAATGCCGAAGCAGCCTGTAAAATCCATTATAGTCGCCATGATTGGACAATTACAGCATATATTGTTCCCGGGAGTTTTTGAAGGCGCGAATTTAAATAAACAAGGGCTTCATAATACTTTATATAAAAACAGAATAAGCGTAATGCTCGAAGAGATTTACAGCGATCTTTGCGTTCAGGTTTCTTTGGCGCTGCGTTACGATTTGAGGTTTAGGGATATTGAGCAAATCGACATCGAAGAAAAAGCCGCATTAATTACGCATCAATTTATTACAAAAATCCCTGAGATAAAAGAAAAACTGGACACGGATATAGAAGCCGCGTATAGCGGAGATCCTGCCGCGTACAGCAAAGCGGAAATTATTGTATCGTACCCGGGAATTTTCGCCGGTATGGTTCATAGAATCGCGCACGAGCTTTATTTGCTCTCAGTTCCGCTTATACCAAGAATAATGAGCGAATATGCGCATAACGTTACGGGCATAGATATTCACCCCGGCGCTGTCATAGGAAAATATTTTTTTATGGATCACGGCACAGGCATTGTTATAGGAGAGACGACGATAATTGGAAATAATGTTAAATTGTACCAGGGGGTAACTCTTGGAGCTTTATCCACAAAGGGCGGTCAAAGTATAAAGGGCGTTAAACGCCATCCGACAATCCATGATAACGTAACAGTTTATTCAGGCGCATCGATTTTAGGAGGCGATACCGTTATCGGCGAAGGGGTAGTAATTGGCGGCAACGCGTTTGTTGTAAGATCGATACCGGAAAAAACGCGCGTAAGCGTAAAAAATCCTGAATTGCAGTATAAAAACAACAATATATCAACGCATCTGGAACTGGATCAAAAGGAATTTTGGCATTATGAAATATGACATTGTAGATATGGTCGGCAATACTCCAATAATTGAATTGAGAAACATAAGAGAGAAGAGCGGGCTGTCAAGTGATGTTAAAATATTCGCGAAAGCCGAGTTTTTAAATCCAAGCGGCTCGGTTAAGGATAGAGCCGCAAGAGCTATGATACTTCATGGTATCGAGACAAAAGAACTTACAAAAGATAAAATTATTCTGGATTCCACAAGCGGCAATACCGGCATAGCGTACGCTATGTTCGGCGCGGCGCTTGGATATAAAGTTAGACTTTTTATGCCGTCCAACGCAAGCATGGAAAGAAAAAAAGTAATAAGAGCTTATGGAGCCGAAATTGTCGAAACAAGCCCGCTTGAAGGCTCGGACGGCGCGTACAATGCCGCTTTAAAAGAAGCTCAAAGCAACCCCGGTTTATATTATTTCCCGAATCAATATGATAATTTTGAAAATTCAAAAGCGCATTATAATACAACAGGCGAAGAGCTTTACAATCAATGTAAGCCCACGCATTTTGTCTGCGGAACAGGCACATCAGGGACTTTCATGGGCGTGTCAAAAAAATTAAAAGATATTGATTCTTCTATTCAGATAACGCTGATGCAGCCTGATTCGCCTTTTCACGGACTGGAAGGCATGAAGCACATGGCGGCGACTATTAACCCGAAAATATTTGACGGGAGTATTGCCGACAGCAGGTTCGAGGTAAGAACCGAAGACGCTTATAAAATGGCGCACCGTCTTGCCGCGGAAGAAGGACTATTTGTCGGTATAAGCTCCGGCGCTAATGTGTACGCCGCGCTGGAAATATCAAAAAAAATTTCCGCCTCTTCCACAGGCGGCAAAAGCATCCGCATTGCGACCATACTGTGCGACAGCGGATATCGTTATCTGTCAGAACCGTTATGGAGAGATATTAAATGATAAATCTTTTATCTTTGCATGAAAAAATTATCCGCGCTGAGGGTGAGAGCGCGTATCCCAACGAGTGCTGCGGTATTTTGATCGGCGCTATTGACGCATACGGCGTTAAGACAGTGATGCATATAGAAGCGATTCATAACGCGCGTGAAGACGGTGAACAATATCATCGTTTTTTAATTACGCCTGAAGAAATGCTAAAAGCTGAGAAGACCGCCAGAATAAGAAAACAGGATGTAATAGGTTTTTACCATTCACACCCTGATCATCCCGCTGTACCGTCTGATTATGATAAGGAACACGCTCTTCCGTTTTATTCTTATATAATCGTATCTGTTAATAAAGATAAAGACAGACAACTTCCTGTATCGGAAGAATTAACCAGTTGGGAATTGACAGCGGACAGAAAAAAATTTGAAAGCGAAAATATTTTAAAGGAGAAAGAAAATGATTAAAATACTTATACCCTATGCGCTGCGTTCATTTACAGAACGAAACGCGGAAGTGGAAGTAGAAGGCAAAACCGCAGGCGAGGCGTTAAACGCTCTTGCGGGTATTTATCCCGATATTAAAAACCACATATTTGCAGATAACGGACAGCCGTCAACCGCTTCGCATCTGCGGGATTTTATCAATCTATTTATTGACGGTAAAAACATCAATACCTTGCAGGGACTTGATACTCCCGTTGCGGATAACGGTGAAATTATGATTATCCCTGCAATCGCGGGAGGAATGAATGGCGTTAGAACTTAGCAACGAGGAAATTTCCAGATACAGCCGCCACTTACTTTTACCTGAAATCGGCGTTGAAGGACAGGTTAAATTAAAAAACGCGAAAGTGCTAATTGTAGGAACGGGAGGTCTTGGCGCTCCTTTAGCGCTTTATCTGTCCGCCGCCGGAGTCGGAACAATAGGGCTTGTAGATTTTGACGAAGTGGACGCGTCAAATTTGCAAAGGCAGATTATTCACAGCTCCAAGGACATAGGAAGGCCGAAGGTAGCATCCGCGAAAGACAGAATCAAGGGCATCAATCCGTTTGTAAATGTAGTTGTGCATAACACAATGCTCACAAGTAAAAACGCGCTTGATATAATCGCGGATTACGATATTGTGGCGGATGGAACGGATAATTTTCAAACACGTTATCTTGTAAATGACGCATGCGTGTTTCTGGGAAAAATTAATATTTACGGTTCTGTTTTTCAGTTTGAAGGACAGTCAAGTGTTTTCGGCGCGAAAGANGGACCTTGTTACAGATGCATCTATCCGTCTCCGCCGCCTCCGGGGCTTGTTCCTTCATGCGCCGAGGGCGGAGTAATGGGAGTGCTGCCCGGCATTATCGGAACCATTCAGGCGGCGGAAACAATTAAAATAATTGTCAACGGCGCTTCTTCCGGCAATGCGTCCAGCGCAAAGCCTTTAATCGGACGTTTGCTTCATTTTGACGCGTGGCGCATGACGTTCCGAGAATTAAAATTGGAAAAAGATCCCAATTGCCCTGTATGCGGAAAAAATCCGTCAATCAAAGAATTAATCGATTACGAACAGTTCTGCGGATTAAAAAAAGATAAAGACTCAGAGCCGATAGAAACAATTACCGCCGTCGACTTAAAAAAACGTTTGGACGCTGGAGATAAAATTCAGCTAATAGATATCCGCGAACCGCATGAACGCGCCATTGTAAAATTTCCGGACGCGATAATCATGCCGCTTGGCCAGTTGGTAAGGCGGAAAGAAGAATTAGATTCAAAACTGGATTCCGTGTTTTTATGCAAAATAGGCCAGCGCAGTATTTTGGGAATACGAGCGTTACGCGAAGCGGGTTACAAGGGTAGGCTGTTAAATTTGCAGGACGGATTAAACGCATGGGCGCGTGATGTTGACATATCAATGCCGGTATATTAATTTTTATTAATATCTTCTTCATGTGTCTGACATATTTCCAATATATCAGGGCGCAGGAACAGAACAAAACCTGAGTAGTAATCGAGCCATTCCTGTTTTACCTGTTTCTCTTCGATGGCGCGTAACATTCCGCGTATGATCATTTCCATGGAAAGATTCGCTAGGCTTTTTTCTCCGCTGTCATCGGGGATTTCAGCCGGAATCGGTATTTTTGGATCGATGGGGAATGCGGCGTCCGTATTTTTAAACTGCTTTTTAAAACCTGCCGGAACCGGCAGAAAAACTAGGCGTTTTTTCATGTACCTTCTTCGGCGGGATTGGTGCGGTTGTCGGCGCGTGTTGTCGTAAGCATATCATTGAGCCTGATTTTAAAGCTCATCGGAAGTTGCGCTTCATCAAAGTTTAGACCCAGGGCTACCATTTCTTTTTTTCCTTCCACGCCTTCAGCGCGGATAATAATTCCCTTGATAGTATAAACTTCCCTCGGGTCGTTAAAATCGATGCGCAGCGACGCTTCCTTGTCCATAAGGAATTTCGCGATCCCCATCATTATTATTTTTGAACCCGAAAATGAAATATCCCTTAATATACAGCGGCGCGGAATTCCCTGAATGTAGATTGCGCTTTCCGCAGAAAGGATATTCAACTTGCGCATATTGTCAGGCGTCATGGGAATACGGACATCTTTACGTTTTGCGGAATTTACATTCGCGTCCAGAACGCGCCCCATTATCTCTATAAAGTCATCAGGCGGCCTGTTTGAGAACTGGAGCGTAAACATATTTACATCCTGCGAGTTACCGTAGGGAGCGCTCGCCATCACACGGGCGGCTACAAAGAATGTAACGGTATTATTTTCTCCGGTCGGCTTGAAACAAAAACGAAGGTTTACAAAGTTATTGGTAGATTGAAGCTTGGCAAGGATGCCTGTTTTTACATTCGCGACCACTTTGGCGCTCTCGAACGACGCCGAATAAACAACGCACGGCCAAAAATCGTTTCCGCATTTTAAATGCACCTGCTGTGTCAAAAGGCCTGTCACCTGTATGATATCTTTTGTAAATGTTACAGAGATCTCTTTAAAACGCTCGTAGTAAGTTGAGATCTTTTGACTTGTGAGTACTCCCATGCTACTATAATATAGACGATAAATCCCGATTTGTCAATCGTTACATTTTACAGCAAATCCTGCCTTCCGGCGGCCTTTATTTCGTCAATTATCCCCCGGACTTTTTGAGTTTGCCCTTTTTTGGTAATAAGCGCCGAAGCCGGTCCGCCGTTTTTCCCCATTCTGATTATCACAATTAAATCTTCAACCCCGGCAAGAGCCGCCGGTATATCTGAATCTACATGGCAATTGACCGCCGATGAGCCGAAAACCTGCGAAACGCCCGCAGGACATATTTTTATATATTCATCCCAATTACCAATGTCGATCCAGTCAAATCCGGCGCGGACCATCGCGGTACTTTCGCATTTTTCCGCGACAGCGTAATCAAACGAAATATTTTTAACTTTGCTGTAAGCGGTTTTAAGCCCTTTCCAGCTTGTCAAAATTTTAACGCCCTTGAGGATTGTATAATCATCCGGTTTTGGCTCTTTTAATTTGATAAAACATTTATAGATATCAGGTTCAAGAGAAAGAAACATCTCTTCCATAAAGCAAGTATCAAAAGCGAACATACCGGAATTCCAGAAATATTTACCACTTGAACAGTATTTTTTTGCCGTTTTCTCATCCGGTTTTTCATGGAAAGCGTTCACAGTAAAAATTCCGTTTTCGCTTTTACTTTTGGAATTTTTTATTTC
>WQRT01000004.1 GCA_009786625.1 Treponema sp. | reverse complement strand
GAAATAATTTCGTCAAATTCAGGAGGCAGAGGGTCGGTCTCATTAGCTTCTTTTATTTCTTTGGCAAGCTGTCTAAAAGCGGCGAGCTTCTTCTCTGATTCACAAAAGCTGCTGTCTGCTGAACTAAAAGTAAGCGTTACTTTTGAGCCTTTGGTTATTTCGCAGGGTCTTTCTGGTATGAAAACACTGCCGTCATATATCGCTTGAACTGCCGTCATTGTTAACCTCCTATTGAGAATATACCATAAAAAAAACTCTTTTCAAAGCCTTTTGCAGATGATATTTCACTAAAAACCTATATATAGAATATTGCATATTTCAAAATATACTCTTTTTACCATATGGAACATAAAAAAAAAAGGGAATAATTGCCATATGTGAGGATAACCTTGATTTCAGCCGCTTTAGCGGCGATGTTAATCGAAGGAGCTGTCCAAGAAGTATCAAAAAGCCTCCAAGAAATTGCACTGTTTTATCTATCTGATACATTAAAGAAACTGTATTCCATTGATTTCGAAAACTATAAAAATTATCTGAGATGGGATTTGGATTATCTGTAACTCTGCCGTTAAAAAGGTGCAAGTCATATTTTATGGATACCAAGCAAATGAAAACGCCGGGGTGACGCTGAATATTCTGTCACTTTGTTCATCGGCAAATGCGGCATTAAATTGATTTGATACTATTAAAATTAATAAGATCAATATTTTTAATTGTTTCTTATGCATCACAAATATCCATTTTTATTTAATTATATGTTATTTCTTTGATGTAATCAAGATGTTTGATATTTGTACTTTATAGTGTAGAAATATTTGTTATTAATATTTATCTTTAACATTAATTATTGCCAAAACGCAAGATATAATATAGCTAATACACATTATATTTAGAAATGGTGTTTCAGCATAGTCTGGAAAATTATTAAAGATTGATAAAATAAGTATGGCAAAGCCAACACCTACAATGAAGAAAATAATCCTCTTTATAATGCCTTCACAAAAATAAATTACCGTAAATGGTATTATCATAAAGAGTAACAATGAAATCACAACGCTGTTATCAACTTGTTCAGAAATACCATTAATAACAAATATCATAATTATAGAAAATACTGTTAATAAAAGAGCGGCAATACGCCCTATTTTCCATAACAGTTTCTGTGTTTCTTCTTTTTTCCTCTTCTTTTCCTTAAGTCTATATTGTTCTGCTTGCCATTTTTGACCATCTTCTGTCTTAAGCCATTCCTGATGTTCTCGTTCCTTACACTCTTTTTCTTCACGTTCCTTTCGTTCGAGTTCTTCTTTTTCAAGCCAATCCTTTGCTTCTTTTAATCCTTGTGTCGCAGCTTTACTAATTAACTCATTAGATTTTATTGAATCATTTATAACACCTTGTCCTAGACTATATAATAGACCTAATTTATACTGAGCTACAGCATTCCCTCTATCTGCCATTTCAACATACAACTCAGCAGCCTTTTTATGGTTACCTTCCATGTAAAACTTGTGAGCAGCCGCATTTCTCTGATTTTGAATTTCAGGTTGATCAAACAGAGCGTCTGCTATAACTTTACTTAAAAATTCCTTGCTTTTCTCGTTACCTTGATCTCCTGATTTTTTAAACCATTGGCCAGCCTTGATATTATCTTTTGGAACGCCTTTACCATTAAAATACAGAAGACCCAATTCGTACTGAGCGTCAGCGTCTCCTTGTTCTGCCGCTTTTTCGTACCATTCAGCGGATTTAAGATTATCTTCCGTAAAATTACCTATATGGAACTGCGCTCTTGCATAACCTTGTTCCGCTGCTTTTTTTATCCATTCTATACCTTTTGCCTTATCTTCTATAACGCCTTGTCCATTATATAATTGAAGTCCTAATCTCATTTGAGCATCTGCGTAACCTTGCTCTGCCGCTTTTTCAAACCACTTTGCGGCCATTCCATAGTCTTTAAGTCCAAGATAGCTAATACCTAAAAAATGCTGAGAAATAACATCGCCTTTTTCGGCCTTTTCCTGAGCTTGTAAAATAGCATACCTTACTTCTTGTTCAGTCATATAAATCTCCTTATTTTGTTGTCATATATTTTTAGCAATAATATAAAAAGAGTTGTTCGATAACTTCAGTTGAGACAACTAACTGAGTTGCCGGACAAGTCATTACATTATTACCTCACTTCCCTCTGTAATTACTGCCATTCTTCCACGCTTCGTAATTGCCGCAATTTTTGCAATTGGAATCAGAGTTGCATTTCTGATCCCGCGTGCTGGATGCAGGTGTAGTTTCCGATAAATAACATCTATTAAATGATTTGTCATAGAAAGGACACATTCCAGGAATATTTGGTCTTCCCATGATTTAACTCCATTAATAAAATAAATCAAAATTGACGCGCCGCGCGAATCTGATATGCGTTATTTTTACCGCTTCCATTATGACGATCTTGATATTGGCTGCCATTATTGAAATATTGCATCCATGCATTACTCTCTGAACTGGATGTAGATAATGAAAATGCTCGACCAGAACCCTCTGAAGATGTCCAATAACAACTATTGCTGAACCTGCCGAGACCTCTTACTGCTAAGTTCGTATACATTAAATTTAATTCGTCTTTACTTGGTAAAAACCAGTCGGTAAATCCACTTATATTTAACGAAGAACAAAGAAGAGCCGCTCCGTCTTCTCTGGCACGTGTCAGCACAGGGACAATACTCTGCGTATTTCCTCTTCCGCCTCCTATCGCTGTGCTGGTTCCGCTCACTTCGGTGCCGTTAGCGCCCCATGGTGCGGGACCTATGTCATTGGGAGCTGCTTCCATGAACCGCCATCCGTTTGTATATACTCCCTTGTCATAAAAAATGAGTCCTCCCGCGGGCCCTGTATCGCCGATTACGTAGTCATATCTTGGCGTAGTTATAGATAATACTTCCGATTTCGCACTTTCAGTATTTCTTTCTACCGATGTAACCCAGAAGTAATAAAGCGTATTATTTCTTAAATTAGAAAATGAATAGCTTTGCCGGTTGCTTACGCTGCCCGCCAGTGTCGCGCTTGCGGCATCTGCTGACGTACTGTAATAAACCTGGAAACCGACACCTGTGCTACCCCAGTTAGAACTGGACCAAGTTATCTCTACAGAATTTTCGCGAATAGACGCAGCTCTTAAATTCTGCGGCGTAGGCGGTAGTGTTCTTACAGGAGCCGCCGGTGTTTGCGCTGCCGCCGCAGGTCTCGCTGGCTGCACCGTCACAGCAGCAGTCGATCTCCCTCCCTCAAGCAGAGCCAGAACACGGCTATCTGCGGCAATGTCTGTTCTGTACTGAGCTTCCACAGTCGCGTTTTGTACATTCAATACCCGCACAACCATTCTGTAAGTGCCGCCTATTTCCATGAGAGAGCCTGAAACGACAGACTGCGCACCGAGCCTCGCGCCGACATTTTGTATCGAATCGTCTCCCACTTCGCCTGAAGACTGAATATTTAATTCACTGCGGATTCGTTCTACCTCTCTGCGATCTACGATAATTAAAATTCCCGAGTCAAGCAGATTCGCTTCCAGTTCGTCCAGCGTGTATGAAGAAAATCTGTCTGAAGGGGAGCTGAAATTAAGCAAAACAATTTTTGATCCTGTTGTGATTCGTTCGTCAATGCGTCCCGCGGCTTCTTTAATCGCCTGATCCAGCGTCATGCCGCCTGGTGCGGCCGAAGGATATTCCGCAATTTGCTCTGCCGGTCTCGCGCTTCCTGTACACCCAATAAGCATTAAAATCAAAGGAATTACACAAAATAGACACTTTTTCATACAAAACACCTCATTTTTAAGTAAACTACTATTATTGGCTGATATTTCCTGATGATGTTTTATCTATGTTGTGTAGTGTTTACTGTCTTATAGTTTGGAGAATACAACCAAACAGACAGAGTATAACTATTTTAACGGAAGTTGTCAACTATGATATATAAAATACAATAGAAAATGACTGAAAATAAAAACATGACAAGTCTTAGATCAGTTTTGTCCCATAATATAAAAGAACAGCGTCATAGATTGGAAATCACACAAGCTGAACTTGCGGAAAGAGTGGATACATCTACCCATTATATTTGCATGGTGGAGACCTGTAAAAAATTTCCCACCCCGGAAATGTTGGAACGGATTGCCGCTGCGCTTGAGTTTGACGCGCCGGAACTTTTTTCTACAAAAACATATCCATTTATTAATAATAAACCGATGGATGATTTTGAAGAAAAAGTAATGAACGATATTTCAAAAATTCTATACCATCGAGTCAGAGAGTTAAAGCAAGATATACAATCAACAGCAATATCAAAACCTACCACTCAAACATAACACCGATACCGCCCGCGGCTGTGATAAAATCCATAACGTTAAGCGACATTGAAACCCTTCTTCCCGGTGAAGTAATTTCCGCCGAGCGGGGTACAGAAGCGGGATTACCATGTCCGTCTGTTATAGATAATGTAGAATTTCTATCAGTTCTGAATGTAATAGAAAAATTATAACCGTCAGATACGCTTCTTGCCAAACTAAGAAGATCTCCGTTTAATTCCTCGGGAACCGATTCATTAAAAATAAGACAGAGCCGGGACGCGTTGTTTTCTGTTCTGATATACGATCTGCCGGAAGGATCAAGACACCTTAAAAGCGCTTGAGGGTTATCATATTCAAGCGCTATGTTGTAAACGATATCAGGCGGATTTTCGCGGGAGGAGAAGGATGCCATTCTTAATCCGTCTATGCGCGAGACAGTTCTTTCCCAGTCTGTTCTGCCTGTAGGAATTATAGGGCGTCCTTCGTTGCCGTCGAGCCTGCCGATGCTTTCCGCTGTGCGGGAAACCCGGTATTCAATTGTCAGTTTTCCCGAACCGTTTCTGTTCATCTCTATGTCGATGGAGGCGCCGATGCATGAATTAAAAAAAATAATCAAAACAGGAAGAAGAGCGGTTAGTGTTATCAGCCCTGTTTTTTTACGCGTAAATGCCATTAGAAATCCTCCGAATGAATTTTCATATCCTGAATACGCACATGCGTTTCATTTTCTATCATGTTAAACGCCTTTCTCAGTACGGTTTCACCGAAAGGAACGGAGTTTGATACCAGCGCACCGCCAATCTGCGAAAATGAAAGAGAGTCCTGAAGATCAACCTCCGCTGCGCTTATGTGAAAACGCCGCCGCATTTTCTCGATAATTGATTTTATTACCCGGCGTTTTTCTTTAATGTTGTTTGTATCAGGGATTTCAAAAATAATCTGTATCATCGAAACAATCATAATTCATGATACATGAATAAGACAGGATTGAATAGACATCAAGGCGCAGCCTGAGATAAAAATATATTTTTATGATATTATTAACATAAAATGGCATTGCGGAAAGCCTTAAAAAATTATTTTCTCCTTTGCCTTTTGATTTTGGCATGTGTCCGCGGATTCACCCAGGAAGGGCAGGGTGATTTTGATATTGAGGAAGTCCGCCGGAGAATTTACGGAGAGGCTCCGCTTGAACTTTTGTCTTTTTCACTTTTGGATTCCGAAGTTTCGCTTTTTATGACAGGTTCATGGAAAGGCGCTTTGCAGTTTGGAACCGGTTTTCTGGTTTCGCCATTGGGGTTTGGATTCTCATCTTCACATGTTCCGCTCTTTGAACAGGAAGCCGATATTGGTCTTTCCTTATGGATTAACGACAGGTGGTTTGTAGAAGCGAATTTCGCTGAGAACTCAATCGGGAACACCTACCGGGCGGGATATGAAGGAAGGCAGAGAGAGTTCATACAATACATCGGTATCGGAAATACAGGCCTTGATTTCCCGTCATTTCCATACCTTGATCTTGGAGGAGATTCAACATCATCATTCGGTTTTTACAGCCGCTTCGGAAGCGGTGATCTGTCATTCCACGCATTGGTTCGTTATGATTCGGCTTCAAGGGAGGAACGCGTTTTTTACGGCAGCAGGGAAAGAACTTACAATTATGTTCAGCCGCAAAACCCTATTCGCGGCGTATCGTTTGTATTGCCTGACACCAATATTGATTCCAATATCATTATCTATATCGAAGATGAAAACGGAACCGTTTATGATTCATCCGGGCGCAGATGGAGGATAGCATCATCAAGCGAATACGCGGTATCAAGATTAAACGGGCTTTTGGAACTTAGCATAAGGCCTCAAGGTATGATCGCAGTTTCGTACACAGTACAAGGCGTTTTAAGTCCATGGAATTCAATGGGTGATTATGATGATCAAACAGGATTTCTATCCGATATTCAAAAATGGTTCACAGGCGTAAACCTTAAAGATTATCCGCAGTGCGGCGAAAGAAGCGGTTCCGCATTTCCGGGAAGACCCGGTGAAGTAATGTTTGGACAGTTAAACGCCCTTGTAATTTACGAGAGCGGGACATTCTCGCCGTTTGAAAGGCAAAGCCGTTATAACTCTCCGTCAGGCGCGGCGGAAGAAGCCGCTGTTGTAAAAGTTTCGTCCGGGGAACTTATCACATCGTTTGAACTTGTCAGGATCGATTCCTTTACAGCTTATTCAGATATTCCTTTACTGGATCAAACAATAAACACAAGAGGGGTATACGACCTTTTACGCGCCGGCTCTCAGGAACGGAGAAGCCCCGAGTCAATCTGGCCGTTAGCTGACATTTACCCGGAAATCTATCTTGTCAGTCCCGGTGTTTTCACAGGCGATATTACTTTGCGTTTTACAAACTATAACAGCGCCGGCGGTTATTTAATTGGAACGGACGCGGTATCAGGTTCAATACAAGTATGGCGCAGCGGAATTCAGGATGTCAATTTCAGTTATAATTCATCAACAGGAGAGGTTACGCTATTATCCGCCGCGGGAAATAACGAGTTAATACGCATAACATATTTAAAAAGAAGCGAAGAAACAAATGCCGGAAGCATAGCGGCGGGGTTCGGCGCGGTCTACGGGGGAAGGGGGCCCTTTTCCGCACAGGCGGCAATCGGTGTGCGCTGGAATTTATCGGAGGACGCGTTCTCGGTTGATGATCAGAGAAACACAGGTACAGTCGGCGTAAGCATGAAGGCGGCTCTTGATTATGACTCGCTTAAAGCGCATGTAACAGGCGGCTTTATGTTTGTGCAGACAGATACCACGAACCTTTACCGCGCCGCCGGAATGGAAGGCAGTGAGATCGTAATCGCTCTTACGCCGGAAACATCTTTTATATCAAATCCTCCTATTATTTCTTCATATCTGTTGAACTTGTCTAACCGCGCGGATTTGATCTACAGAAACTATTATGACAATAGCATCATGGGTTCTACTCTTATGAATATCGAATGGAATACTCCTGTAATTTCAGGGATCAATAGGCCTTATCCTGCGAAAGATTTATATCTTGGAGATACGCAGGTTCTAACTGCCGAGTTTGAATTAAATCAGGAAACTAACTGGACAGGATTTCAAGTTCCTCTCGATTACTACATGGATATTATTTCCCGCGCTGGTGAAATTGAAATTCCATACAGGCTTTATGATATACAAGGCGATATCGCGGGATTAAAACTTATTATACAAATCGGTTCTTTGTCGGGAAGCGATTTTTCATTTATGGAGAATTCCAATCTTATATGGGAGAAAACAATCTATCCCCGCGCCGGAGCGGCCCCTGAAGGAGACGCGGATTTAGCAAGTTTTTTTTTAAATGATAATGACAGAATAAAACTCGCGGACGCGAAATATTTGCGCGTAATAGCGTTATACGAAGGAAGCGGTGATATATCGGGGCGCGTGTTAATAGCTTCTCCCATTGTACACGGAGCCGCGTTCAGAGCCGTTACTTATGATTCAAGCGCAAACACAATAAACGCGGAAAGTAATTTGGGCGCGGTTTACAATAATGTCAATGTCCTTGAAACAAGAGACGCGTCACTTGGAATAAATCATCCTGAAACTAACCGCCTCAGCAGTACACATAACGTTCTTGAAATAAGATGGGAAGATATGCAGGCTGGGATTGGAGCGGGCGCTGACGGAAGGATATCAAATGTGCCGTTAGCTGATTACCGCTCTCTTTCTTTTTATGTAAAGCCTTCTAATAATTTTGACGGAACACTGCATTTTTACGCGGCATCGGGTTCTGAATCACTTAAAAACGCATATCTTGAAGCTCATATTCCCGTAAGCGCTCTTTCCCCGGATAAATGGTCAAAGGTCACGATATGTTATCAGGGGGATAATCAGGGTGTTTTTGTAGACGGTGAAGCGGTGTTATACGCAAGTTTTCATTACAGGCCGCAGGGTCTTAACCCCGATCCGTCATCGCAGGTTTTAAGTTATATTGCGCTTATTATTGACCGCGCAGGTGCGGCGCTTGAAAACGGAAGCATCAGAATTGACGAAATAATTTTGGAAGACGCGGTTCATGTTTACAGGATGAATCTTGGCGCCGCTTTTCAATATTCAAGACGAGGATCAATTATATCTGCGGGCGGTATTCCCGTGCTCTCTGATTTTGCGATCTCAACCGCAGCCGAATCAGAATACCGTGTTCACGGCGGACAGCCTGATAATATTACAGGAAGCGTAGTCAGCCGCACAGGTGCGCAGATTTCCGTTTTCGGCGTACAGTTAAAGGGAAATTTTTCATTTACATCAGCGCAGGAATCATTTGTATGGAACGCGGATCATTCGCTGTCAAGAGCAATCGGCTATTTCTCTTTCAGGGAATCTTTTTACGCGTCCCCGTATGCAAATTACACGCGCCACAGTTTTAATATGGCTTTTTCATCGGATTTTTTCGCGGGTTTTGACGCTGATGCGGTCTATGACTTATATAAATTGAAGCAAAACTGGAACTACAACATAGGCTACAGATCGCGTAATGTTCTTATCCCCGCTGTTTCCGTAAACGCGCGTTCTGAATGGACAAGCGCAGAGCGGGTTAGTGAAGATGAAAATTATCTTGATCTTTATGTAAGGTCATGGAAACCGCTTGTTCCTGATTTGGGGTACAATGCCGAAACAAGAAGAACAAGTTCACAGATAGTTTTAAACATGAGGACAGTACCGGTAGGCGCGGTGATTACAGCAGACGGGAAAACCGGTTTTATCGCGGCTAATAATATTACCCAGTCTGAAAATTCGCTTTTCTTAAATGTGCCTGTAGTTCTTGGGGATTTAAACTTTAACATAAGAGCGGGAAGAAGTTTTAAAATGCATCTTAATTTTTCAGGGGACGACGCGCTCGCCGATGGAACGAAATTTTTTGAAAGTCTGCATGATAGTATTCACCTTTGGAGAATAGTTCCCGGTTATTCTCTTTTTGCGTCCGAATTGAACGACGCAATGGACGCTCTGATAAATGATTCACCTTTGTCGCCCCTCGCGAATTATATAGCGTTTAACGATCATTTCAGCACAGGGGTAAATTTTCCTTCGGTTTATAATCTCTGGTCATTTATTATTCCTTCAGGCGCATCACTGCGTCTTGAAAGGATGCTGGAACAAAAAATGGACACAAGAGCAGATATGCTCAATATCGGAGCCGGTATCGGTTTTTCCAGTATCAATATGTTCGGTGCGCTTGGATATATAACACTTTTTCCGTTTTATCAAAACGATGAATTCATTCACGCCGTGGAAACAGGATTTATTATTCCAAATGACGAAGATATTATCTGGAGGTTACAATCTTCTTTCAGAGCGGCTTTCATGGGGTTTACAGGAGGCCGTTTAAATCTCAGAAATCAAATTACATGGCGTTCAGACGGACATTGGGTGGAAACATTTTCATTCGACTGGGAAACACCCGCGCGATTTACTTTGATTAATTTTGTATATAATTGGCTTATATCATTAGTTTCCGATGATAGTTCGTGGTTTACAATGTCAACCTTATTCAGATCCCGTTACGAACAGCTTAGAAGAGAGATTCTTGAATTATCATTTGACAATTCAGGAAAAAATTTACGCTGGTTAATAACGGCGGGGCACGAAGAGATAATCAGAATTCCGGGAAGGCTTAATTTTACAGGTTTCTTAAAATTTATATTAGGACAGGATTATAACAGCGAGACCTTTACATTTGACGCTGTTATCGGAACATCACTGCGTATCAGTTTCTGATAGATCATCAGATTCTTCATTTTCTTCTTCCTGCGCGGAAGAGGTGCGGCGCATGGCGTTTGCGATTCCCTGAAGCCTTTCAGTATTGGCGGCGTTTAACATCCCGCCGCTTATAAGCTCTTCAAGAGCTTCAACATTGTTGAAACCTCCGCTAACCGCGCTTTCAAGTTCATCAAAGCCTTCGCCGCTATTTTCGTCGGCAATTAATAAAACTTTTGCGATCGCGAAACGAATGTTGTTTCTTGCGGGAGATGTAACCGCGGTTTCTGATAGAGACAGCCTGTATTCCTCTAAAGCTCTCGCATACATTTCGTGGTATTCAAGCGCCGCGGCGTATTCAAAGCGGACTTCGGGTACGGAATTTTCGCCTAAGTAATCCGCGAAGCTGTCAAGCGCTTCAATTTTGTTTCCAGCCGCCTGGCATCGCGCGTACAAAAGAAGAGAGCTGCCCTTAGCGAGCAGGGACTGCGGATATCTTTCAAGCACTGCTTCAGCGTCACTGTAGCGTTCCATTGCGTGTAACACAAGAGCGTGGTTGTACCCGTCATCCGCGCTTTCAGGAACAAGCTGTAAAAGCCTTGAATAGTGATTCTGCGCGGCTTCTAAATCACCCATCTTGATTCTTGTATAGGCGGCGGCTCTTAACGCGATTGTATTATCCGCGTCGCTTCTTAAAACATCCTCGAAATACCTTACAGCTTCACTGTAACGCCCCATTTCAAAAGCAAGCCGCCCAAGATTGTACTGCGACGCGGTATATGTTCTGTCCGCGGCGCGAGCTCTTAAAAGCCATCTTTCGGCATCTTCGTATCTTCCAAGATCGTAATATGCCATGCCGATGTTATAATATTCCTCCGCGGAAGCGGCCATCCCGGCGCAGGTTGTTAATAAAGAGACAATTAAAATAAAAAATGTTAAAACATATTTATACATAATTACTTGAGAACGGTATTCTCAATTCCGCGGAACTGTGAACGGTAAAGATTCGCCATTCCTGCGCCGTAATCGGCTAAAAGCTGGATTATGTTTCTGGGATTTTTTTCGCTGTCCTTTCCGTTGATGCGGTCCCCTGCGTCCCCAAGACCCGGCATGATATAAGCGTCCTCGTTTAAAACGCCGTCCATCCAGAGCGTGTAAACATCGCAGTTTTCAAGAGCGCGGACAACGCGTAACGCTCCTTTTAACGCGGCGATAACATTAAAGAATAAAATAGAACGCGGTTTTATCCCGGCTTCCTTTAGGTATTTAATTACCGTAACAAGGCTTCCGCCTGTCGCGTTCATCGGGTCTGCGAAAATTAAATCTTTACCGTCAAGCATTTTTAAATCGACGAATGACTTTTCCAGATCAAGTATGTATTCCATATCATTTTCGCGCTTTGAATCATTACGGTAAATTCTGAAAAGCGCAAACGGCGTTACATACCCGGCGGAAGAATACTCTTCGATTTCTTTACTCATGATCATTGACGGAAGAAGAGCGCCGCGCAGCATAACGCACATAACCGTATTACCGATCATATTATCAATATTTGTGATTTTATGAACCGCGAAATTCTGCGCAGGATGCGTAACAGGCGTTTTTATAATAAGATGATTTTTCTGCGAGCCGGGAATACTGCCCCACGCGAGTTTAAAAAGCATTTCGTACGCCCGCTGGATGTAATATACAAATTCCTTGTCCTCAGTATTAACATTTCTTAGTTTCGCGATCACGCGGGATGCTTCCGAGTGATCCTGCTGAGGGGAAATAAAAGAATAAACGTGAATCCCGGGTATTTTTTGGCAAATATCCTGAAGCAGATTTCCCATTTCGTTGTAAATATTTATAAGGGTACCGCCCGCTCCCTTTTCTCCGGCTTGATATTTCGGAAAAACATTTAGAGCTTTGCCGAAAAGAGTATCAATTTCTTTAAGATATTCCTTGTCGCCTGAAGTTAAATAACCGTCCAGTTCAACGGCTTTTAAAATTATTTTATTCATGTAAAAATTATATTCCCTTTTTTACGGAGCCACAATACATATCCGATTGACATTAATTAAAAAAAGATGGATTTTTATAGAGGAATGACAAAAATCTTTTCTCATTTAATTATAATAATTTTATGCGCCGTAGTCATGTTTGTATGTGCGTGTAAAAACACTACCGTAAGTTCCATTGAAAGAGAGGATCGTTTTTCGCTTAATATAGGCCCATTAGAAGACCAAATCGCTCTTTACAGGCTGGACGGCAACAGGGGAATCAGAAGCACAGGCTTCGCGATGAGAGACGGCCTTTTTACCATCGCTGACGGTAACGGAGCTAAAATTGTCCGTTATAATACTTACGGCGATTTAATTTTCATGATCTACAATGAAGAAACAAACCCGCCTCCCATTACATTACCTGTTAATGTTTCGGAAAATGAACAGGTAACAAGGTGGGCGCATTCATATCCGATGGAAGAACCCGGCTGGATAACCGTGGACTCGCGAAGGCACATTTATGCCGAAGACAGAATCCCGCGTCAGGAAAGGATTCAAGACCCTGAGTCAAGAACGCTGCTTGACGGAATCATACTTCATTTTGATCAAAACGGGAGATTTGTAAATTATCTTGGAAGGGAAGGAATCGGCGGAAGCCCGTTCCCGCGTATCATCGGGCTTGTGTCCTCCATCCGCGATGAACTAGCCGTTATATGCCGTATTCCCGACGGATGGGATATTTACTGGTTCAGCTCTTCGGGGATGCTTTTATACCTTGTAAAAATTTCATCATCTATGCTGCCGGCGCACCCTGACTGGCCTGCGCAAACCGCTGATGAACAAATTCAAAGCCATACAATGGCGGAAGTAGACGCCATCTTCGCGGCTCCTGACGAAAGATTTTTATACATAAAGGTTGATTACACAAAGGACACGATAGATCAATCCACGAATACGCGCACGGGAAGCGAACCTGTCGGTTCATGTATATGGACATTAAATGTCGAAGATGGAACCTATCTGAACCCGGTTGATATACCGCTGTACGAAATAATCGAAAACGGCCGCCCTTCGGATTTCAAAGTTTTTTATTTCATTCTGGGAGCCGCGCGGAATGGAAAACTCCTTATGTATTTTCCTGTAGAAACAGGTTATGCGCTGCTTTTCGCGGACATACATTCGCGCGGACAGCGCAGAGGCAGTATTTGGTTTTCAAATGAGGAACTCGGCTACAATGATTTTTACCTTTCTCCCGAAGGAATTCTCTGCGCGATGCTTGCGGACAGCGTCAATCTAAAAATGGTCTGGTGGCGTACCGATAATATTATGGGAGATATGCCGTGAGCGATGATAACGGACAGCCGGAAACACACAGGCCGAACGCGAACTATAAGCTGAGCAACCCTGACAGCTCTGAAGACCCGCAGGGAGGAATTGTTTTTCATTACAACCGCGGACGCAGGCTTCAAAACGCGCCTGATTCGGTAAAAAGTCTTTATCTGCCGGTAAACGAAAAGCAAAACCGCTTCAGCCTGCTTGGTCCTTTGATTGCTGACAGGCCGAGAAGGGCAATGTTCCTGATTATCATTTTGATGTGCGCCGTAATATGGGCTTTTTCCATGGCGGGCTATTTTGACTCCGGCCGCACTCTGGATGGAAACAGGCTGGAAATTTCAGGCGCCGCCTTTGAAGGCGCTACGATTGTGACAATCAAAAAAACCGCGAAGAATCTTTTATCACAGCCATATACAGGCGCCGTGGATATCGCCGTCACCGTACCATCGCAGGCTGAAGAAGAACCGCCGGTTTTTTATCACCGCATTTACTTTACCATGAACCAAACAGAACAGTACCGTTTCGCCGCTCCCTTTGATTCTAAAGAACTATTAATGGTTCTTCAAAGCGAAAAAAACGAAATCCGCCTAAGTATCAAAACTGATTAGGGGTTAGGGAATAAGGGATAGGGGTTAGAAGAAGACACTATTTCATACAACGATACTATCCCCTAAATCCTATATCCTAACCCCTAATTATTGACTATTGAGAAATATTGAGATATTGTATAGGTATGATTCAACTATATTTTTTATCAATATTGTGTAATGGGATAGCCGGGTATGTGCTGTTCGCCGGTGATGATAATTTTACCGATAGATTCCGCCTTCCCGTAGACGGTCCTACTTTTTATCTTGTTCTTGGAATTCTGTGTTCCGTTACAGGAATTCTAAAATTACTTTCGCCGACGCTGGACGGTATTCTGCTTCTCGGCGACCTTATTCCCGCCGCAGCCGGAATCGCTGCCGGTATAATGCTGATTTTCGGCATTTACCGCAATGATACATCGAAAGGCGAAACAACAAACTCTCTCAGCCGTCTTGGAGCGGGGCTTTTGGCATTCAGAAAACCAATAGGAATCGGGCTTTTATGCACTGCGTTCGTTCATTTTCTTCTGCCGAGCGCGTTGTTCCTTTAAAATGTATATCTGAAAAAGAACTTTACATCAAAAAATGACAAACCCGCTCCGGCAGCGTTATCCGATAATTTATAATCGGAAGATCCGCTTTTAAAGTATGAATCTCCTGAAGATATACTGATGTATCTGTAAGAAACATCAATGCAGATATTGATGTATTCGGTTACAAATGAAATGGTGCATTTCGGCTCAAGCAATAATGCGAAACCGGGTAAGTCCCTGTATGTATAAGATGTTCTAAGATGTTCATCGGTTGCAATGCAAAATGTGAAAGGACTCATTCTAAAAGTAAAATCTATGAAAAGGGGAGTGATTATATTGTGGCCGATGGTAAAACCAAATCCAAAAAAAAGCCAGTCCTGGCTGTAATTAATTAAATCTCCCCATACCGGAACAGGGCTTGATTCACTGATAGGCTTATAATCTCCCATGCTGTAATTTGCGTATATATAATAACCGTCCCTCGCGGTAAATGAAAAATGCGTCCAGCCGCCGCTTAAAAAATATTTCATGTAAATTATCGAGTTTACGGGGAGTGACACGCCCGACAAAAGATCCAGCGCAAAAAAATTATTTGTCTTGTTTGTATGGCATGAGTAATTGGTAAGAGCGTCATTTTTTGTTGATCTCCAGTCGCGATCTTCCATAATACCTGAGTCTCCCGGAATACCGATATTGAATTTTAGAGAAGCGAAAAACCCCGGAGCGCTCAGTATATCGGTACGGCTGTAATCAACTTGAAATCCCAGATATAAAACCGGTTTAATATCCCATATAAGTTCGCTTAAAAGTTTTCCTGCGGTGTCTGTGGGGTAGACAATTTCCATGGATTGACCGTAAATAAAGCCGAATTGAGCGTCAAATGAAAAATTATAATCTCTGTCTTGGGCATATGCGCGGTGTGAAATAAAAAATAATATGATGACTAAAAACGTTAAAACGGTTATATTTTTCATTAATATGAGAATAACTGCGAAACGCGCAATTGGTCAATTATGCCTAATTGTCTTTGCCGCGTCTTTTATAACCTGCAACGCAGGCAGGGAAGATGTTCCTGTGATTCCACCTGTAACATCCCCGCTGTCAAGGGATTATATCGGTTTTGGAGTAATAACCGCTTCTTTTACGCATATTACAAGCGAGCCTTCAGATAACTCCCCTTCTATAGGTTATCTAAGAAGAGGCGATCTTGTGCGTGTAATAAGGCGGCAGGTAATAAAAATACAGAATAATTTTGTTTCTTGGGTGCATATTGATTCTAATCTTGCTGATACCGCGGGCTGGCTTAAAGAGGATGTAATGAACATATACGATAATGAAAGCCAGGCAAGAACGGCATCGGAGTCAGCCCTCAGATGAACACGATTGTTTTATTTGTAGTGCCTCCGATAGCCGGCGCGATAATAGCGTATATTACCAATGTAATCGCGATAAAAATGCTTTTCAGACCGTTAAATGAAATTCGCGTGTTTGGTATAAGGGTGCCGTTTACGCCGGGGATTCTTCCGCGGCAGCGTAAAAAACTGGCTCAGAGCATAGGCGGCATGGTTGAACGCGAACTTTTAACGCCCGAGGTTTTACGTGACCGCCTTGCGCGGGAAGATGTCCGGGAAAAAATAAGATATTCAATCTCGCTTTTTACCGAAAATATTTTAGACAAAACGCCTTCTCAGCTTTTCGTTGACAATGAAAAAGTTCTTGCGGATAGAATCCCTGAGGCAGTAGAGAAAATTTACCCTGTTTTTACTTCCGCTGTGATGGAGTTTCTTTACAGACCAGATATCCGCCGTGAAATGGAATCCAAAGGGCGGATAATTTTGCGTAACATCATTTTAAAACTGAATATATTCCAGCGTTTTTTTCTGTCCGCGGCGCAGTATGATATGACGCTGGAAAAAAAAATGCCGGAAATCATTGATGATCTTAGTTCAATTGCCGAAAAAGCGTTAAACGAAACAGGCGTTAAAAAAACATTAATAACAGCCGCGGGTTCATCATTTAATAAAATGATAGGGGAGCAGGATAAAAATCTCTTTGCGTTATTAAATATAGGAGCGCAAGATAAAGTAAAACTTGATGATTATATTTTTAACAAACTGCTATTAGCCGCTGACGGCCAGATAAACAATATTTTAACGTCTATAAACGTAAAACAGCTTGTTTCCGACAGAATTGATTCTCTTGATGTTGCGCGTGTAGAGCGGATTATTCTTGATGTAATGTCGGATCAGTTTAAATGGATTCACATCTTCGGCGGAATACTGGGCTTTATAATAGGACTCTTTCAGGCAACATTGACATATTTTCTCAGATAAAATATTAAAAAGTTCCTAATAATTGCGGCAACATATATTCATACGCTTCCGAGCTGGCCGCAGGCTCCCATTATCTTCTGTCCCTTATGAAGACGCAGTGTAACTTTTAATCCGAGATTTTCAAGCATATGTTTGTAATCCAATACTTCCTTTTTTTCAGGTTCAAGAAGAGGCTTGCCTTCAAACTCAAGAGCGGAAACAGGATTCCACGGTATGATGTTGACAACCGCGTCAAGACCTTTCGCGAATTTCGCGATAGATGCAGCGTCTTTCTCCCGTGTGTTTATACCGCCAAGCAGCGGCGCTTCCAGCGTTACGCGCCCTCCGCCGTTTTTCTGAAAAAGCAGCAGGGCTTCGCGTACTTTAGAAAGCGGATTGGCTTTTGTAACAGGCATTAAGCGGCTTCTGAGTGTTTCATCGGCGGTGGTCAATGACAGCGCAAGACGCGCGAAAGGCAGATTGTTTGCTATATCAAAAAGTCCTTCGCAGATTCCGCATGTGGAAACAGTTATCCTGCGTCTTGAAAAATATAACCCCTTTGTGTCCGTAAAAAATGAAATTGCCATGCGGAGATTATCAAGATTTAATAAAGGCTCGCCCATCCCCATGATAACGATATTGTCAATAATGTGAGAATCGTTTTCGCTCTCCCTGCCTGACAGCGGTAATAAACGCAAAAACTGTTCGGCAATTTCTTTGCTGTCAAGATTTCTTTTAAAGCCAAGCGATCCTGTTTTACAAAAGACACATCCTGAAGGACATCCGGCTTGCGTAGAAAGGCATGCTGTAAAACGGTTTTTACCGTCGCTTAACAGAACAGATTCAATTTTGCAGCCGTCTTTTGTTTTAACGATTATTTTTTTAGCGTCTCCGTCTTCATTGCAGCTAATAAATGAAGTTGAAAATATTTTAAACCGCTGTTCAAATTCATTTTGAAGAGATTTTGGAATGTCTGTCATATCATTAAAACAAGAAGCTCCGCGCGATATCCATTTATATACTTGTTCTGAGCGGAACCGGGGAAGGGAATCAAGAATTTTTTCTATCTCATAAAGGGGCAGGCCTGCGAGAGATTGAGTTTCCATTTTTAAATATTATCAGGTATTTCCGTTATTTTTGGATTTTTTATTCCAAGTTTATGAAAATTTTCCATTACTTCAGCCGCCTGTCTGCGATCGCCCATTTTCTGATAACAGTCTGACAGCTCAATATACAATCTTGAATTATTTACATCCTGCTGGATCAGCCGTTTCAGGGAAATTACGGCTTCGTCATACTTACCCTGAGCTTTCGCAAGGAGAGAAAGTCCAAGCACCGCATAGGTGTCAAATTCCAGATTTAAAGCTCTTTCATAAAATGATTTTGCCATTTCATAATTTTGAATATTGCGGTAAGCGTCTCCTGTGCGCGTCAGAATCATTTTATTTTTTGGATCATGATCAAGAATCTGGTTCCAGTATTGAAGGGATTTTTCAAATTGATTTAATCCCCGGTAGCAGTCCGCAAGTCCGAAAAGAGCGTAAAAATTATTTTTCTCCCGTCGCAGCGCGGATTCAAAATAGGGAATGCCTTCCGAGAATGTTTTTAATTTTCTGTGGCAGTTGCCTATCGAAGTTAGAACGCGGATATCAACATCGCTGTCCGCCTTAAGCATCTTTTCCCAGTAGTACAGCGCTTCCCTGTATTCCCTGAAATCATAATGCAGATGGCCAAGTCCTATAATCGCGTAAGGATTGTCATTTTCCATTTCAAGAACGCGCTGATAGGTGATTTTGGATTTTTCCAAATCGCGGACTTTTCTGTAAGCATCCGCGATGCGCGTAAGGACTGTTATATTTCTATTATCATGAAGAAGATACTGCTCCCAGATATCAATCGCTTTTTGATACTGGTTAAGCGCCTTGTAACAATCAGCGAGTCCGAAGAGAGCGTAATTGTTTCCGGGATGGACAGACAGGCATCTTTGATAGTATTTAACGGCTTCGCGTATCGATCCCATTTTGCGGCTTGCATCTCCCATTCCCACAAGCGCGTAATTATTAATATCATCCATTAAAAGAATTCTTGTAAAGCAGTCAATGGCATCGCTGATTTTATTTTCTTTTAAATACTGGTAACCTAATTTTGATATATCGGATATTTTTTGAGACTCTGAAACCTGCGGATTAAAAGTTTCAGCCATCCGTCACTTCCTGTTCCGCCTGATTTGGTTCTTCCAGATACATATTTCTAATTACACCGGCAAGCTGTTCAATCAGGATCTGCGATTTGGAACGTTCAGGCGCTATCCAGTACATCTTTAATGCCTCGATAACTCTTCCGTATTTTTTATAATAATCCCCGACTCTGGATAGTCCGTCTGTATAACCTGTTGTGATGAAGATCCTGCGGGCATCCTCGATTTTACCGGTATTAAATAATTGATTGCCTTTTCTGTTTAACGCCGCTTTCTGCGTCCCGTCTACAGGAGCGGGCGCGGACACTTTTATGAACGCGTTTTTATCATCAAATTTTTCAAATATTTTTTTTCTATCCATTTTTTTCTTTTATAATATATTATCAGTGTTTTTTTTCAAAAAAACAAGCATTATCTGCAATCTAATGTACTATTTAATATCTNCATTCATTATGAAAAAATCGACAATCGACCGCCCGTATTCTCTGGAATCGAATTTTTCCAGATTAGAAATATTCGTTTTTAAATAATCCTGCCTCGGGCGGTGGATAAGAATTCTTGTTCCGCTTGACGCTAGAGCNGATGAGGCGGTTTTTTCAACTAATTCCCATTTATGCTGATACGGAAACGGAGGATCAAAAAAAATAATATNGAAGGGATTTTTAGCGCGTTTTATGTANAGTTCCGCGGGCATAAAACGGCAATTGATCCGCACAGGCGAAATGGAAACATTTTCAAGAAGTGTTTTTCTTTTTTGCGNATCCTGTTCCACAGCTTCAATTAAAGACGCGCCGCGGGAAGCAGCTTCAAGAGCGATGATGCCGGAACCTGAAAATATATCTAGGAATGAAAGACCTGTCAGATCGCCGAGGGACGCGAAAACGGATTCCCGCATCCTGTCCATACTCGGCCTTATGTCGTCAGCTCCGCGGGTGACAGAAATTAATCTTCCGCCCAGAGTGCCGCCTGTTATTCTCACATACTCCCTAACAGACCGTTAAGCTCAGCGTTACTTACAACAGGCTCTGTAGTTAGGTGTTCGGCAGGTTCGTATGATTCTTCTATTTGCTTTTGGCGTTTTTGACTGTCCTTGCGGATTTTGCCTGTCAGCGCCGCGGTGTCCGGGAAGAATGCCGGAGCGAACGGACTTGCGCCGCCTGATATCTCATTTATAATCTGATTAAGCTGCCATTCAGCGTCAAGTATATTATCAGCTTCAATTTCGCGATCCAGAAATTTAAGATTATCAAGAAACCTGTCGCTCAGCATGTCAAGGCAGGAGCTTATAAACTCAAGATCGCTCATGGTCTGGCGGTAAAAAATTGACGGCTCTGTATCAAGACGAATAAGGTCGCGGATCATTTTGATTCTGACATTCAGGATAAAAATGGTATCTTCAAAATTTATACGTTTATTCATAATTTCCCCGTTTTAATATCGGCGTATTTTAGGATAGTGTTTAGGGGTTAGGGTAGTCAAGATTGATTGACATAATGTCGATATTGTCTATAATACATTAAAAGGTAAAAGAGAGGGGAGATGGCTTCGCCTTTACAACTGTCATTTGTCAATTTTCCGGCAAACTCGTACATTATTGTCGAAGGCAAGAGAAACGCGGACAGGTTTTTTATAATACGCACCGGAAAAGTGCAGATTTCCAAAGAAGTGCAGATTGTCGCAGAGGAAACAGGTGACACGCTCGGCCCCGGCGATTTTTTCGGCGTAGTTTCGACAATGTCAGGCCATAGCCATATCGAGACTGCCAAGGCTGTTACAGATGTTACGCTAATATCAGTCCAGAAAGATCAGTTCAGCCAGTTGATTCAAAATAACGCGCCTGTTGCTTTAAAAATCATCATGCAGTTTTCAAAAAGGATGCGCTATCTTGATGAAGCCCTTACACGCCTTACTTTAAAAAATAATTCCGCCGAAGACCCAAGCCAT
This sequence comes from Treponema sp., assembly GCA_009786625.1. Classification (GTDB taxonomy): domain Bacteria; phylum Spirochaetota; class Spirochaetia; order Treponematales; family Breznakiellaceae; genus WQXQ01. Next base: position 11,325 of record WQRT01000004.1, on the reverse strand, counting down.
ATTTTTGAAGTTGGCGAATACTACGCTAAACATAATCAGTTTAATCAGGCTTTTTACGCTTATCAGAAATATATTAAATGCTGCCCGAAGGGAGATAATGTGCAGGCGGCGGTTGAACGGATGAAAAAAATCGCCCCTTACATAAAAGATCCGCAAAAGGATTTCCCGCCTAACGAGATGGTGCGCACGTACGCGAAAGATTCGATCATTTTCTGCGAGGGCGAGCCAGGGAATGAGCTTTTTATAATTCAAAAAGGTTCTGTAAAAATAATAAAGATTACCGATTATAACGAAATCCTGCTTGCCGTATTAAAATCTGGCGACATATTCGGCGAAATGGCTCTTCTTGAATCAAAACCGCGCGCGGCCGGAGCTGTCGCCTACGAAAATTGCCAGCTTATGGCGGTTAACAGGGAAAATTTTCANAATATGATCAAGACACAGCCGCAGCTTATNGCCCGCCTTACGACGCTGCTTGCAGAGAGGATATGGCTTATTTACAGGCAGCTNGCCAACACGCAGGTTACAGATCCTCTGGGGCGGATGTATGATATGCTTCAAATTCANATAGANAAGAAAAAAGTNGATATAAATTCCGCTACCAATTTTTCATTTGATTTCGGCCTTAAAGAGCTTATAAACATGGTAGGTTTTTCGCAGGGAGAAGGTCAGATTNCCGGAAGAAAAATGATGGAAAACAAGACATTCCAGATAATAAACGACAAACTTTTTGTTAAAGACATGAAGGAAATCGCCAAGCAAAACGGATATTACAAAAAAATGCAGCAGCTTCAAAAAACCCGCCAGGCTAATAAACTGTAAAAACCTGCCAGCTTGTTAAATACGGCAAATAATCCGATAATAATAAAGATGGATTTTAAACGATTTATATTAATTTTTATTACCTTTTTTTATCTCATTGTTCCATTTGTTACAGCGCAGGAACCGGCGGCTGTTTCCGCGGATGAGACCGATACGAACCAGCTTCCACGGCAGTTCCGCGAGCTTTCTTTGGGGATGAGCCTTGATGATTTAAAAACTAATTTGTTAAGCGACAATCTTTTTTTATTCAGGGGTGACAGGGATGTTTCGTTCCTGCCGGCAAGAGAGCAAAGCTTAGTTGAAACATCGGGATCATCGTTTATAAGACGCGCGTTTTTCCAGCTCAGGGACGGACAGGTTTTTATCATGGCGTTCACGATGAACACGGCAATAATTGACCATTACTCGATCTTCATGCGTTTTGTTCAAAGATACGGACAGCCGTCATACCTTGATCCACGCGCCGCTGTCTGGGAAACGGATGAGACGAGAATCTCAATTGAACGTCCGCTCACCGTTAAATACATTGACAGGGTAGTTTTTGACGATATTGTAAACGAATCAGGCCTGATAGAAAGCTCACAGGTACGTCTTCGCGAGGATTTCCTTGATGAGTTTTAGTTTTAAAGATTTTTTTGCCGCGAACCACACTAACCTCACGAACGGTAAGAAAGCCGCTAACCACACGAACCTCACGAACGGTAAGAAAGCCGCGAACCACACTAACTTTTGGTTTATTTTGCTGCCGGTTTTATTTCTTGTTTCCTGCGGGGAGGAGAAGCTGGCTGTCCGCGAGATTTCTATTGAGAGGGGCGGGCAGGTTGCGGCTGTTGTGAANGCGGAGATTGCTGTTTCGCAGGAAGAACGCGCGAAGGGTTTAATGCANCGTAAGAGCCTGGGCGAAGGNGAAGGAATGTTATTTGTTTTTGAAAGGGATGAAGTGCTCTCCTTCTGGATGAAGAATACCTACATCCCGCTTTCTATAGCTTATATAACTTACGACGGCAGAATAATCGATATACTGGATATGCACCCGCATGATGTTAACTCTGTTGTATCAAGCCGCTCCGCGCGTTACGCGCTAGAAGTGCCTCAAGGGTGGTTTACAAGAGCGGGTGTAAGAATAGGGGATGTTGTAATAGTGCCCAGCGATTTGTAAACGTTAAGGTCTGTACTGCCATGCTTTACCATGCGACTGCCTGTTTGTGTATGTACCTGATCTTCTGCCGTAATAATTTTCATAATGACTTTTAAAACTTGAATTTACTACAACGGCAATAAAATTATCTGCTCTTAAGATATAATTTATTACCTGAATTGAATTATGTGCCAATGCAATGTTATCCGATTTAAAAGTGATTTGCGGATAATGATATCTTCCTCTAACAAAACCTCCCCAAAGATGAAGCGCATTTTCACCAATGGATGTTATACCGCTTCCGGTTATTATAACCATAAAAGACATACCTGCAAATGATTCATTGCCAATAGTTATGACATTGTCAGGTATAATTAATTCGTGACCCACAAACACAACCGTGGAACTGGGATTGAGCTGACTGAAAAAAGCCTTGTTTGCAATAGTAGTAACATTACTGCCGATGTGAAGTCTTGTTATCCGATTATTAGCGAATGCTTCAACGCCTATAGTAATTACGCTGTCAGAAATTGTAACACCAGTCAATCCGTTGTTTCTGAATGCGCCTTCTGTTATTGATATTACCGGATCACCCCATATGCTGTTTGGAATGACAAGATTTGCGGTTCTTGAGTTGTTATTCGCAAAACCTTGTAACATTCCTTTATAGAATCTGAATCTGTCATTTGCTTCAAATTCGCTTTTTGGAACTGCTCTTATTTTTAAAACATCGTTTACGGCAGCAGTTTCTGCATCCATTCCATTTATAGTCATGATCCTTATAGTCATTACATTACTTATGTTGTTTGCATTGACATTTTGAAAATTTAAAGTTCTTCTGACATCTGCTGATACGTTAATTGTAGGACGACCGGTTCTGTTTAACTCCCAATAACCTTCTGTTTGCAATGTTTGTCTTCCAATCACAATATTCTGATCATTTAATAATTCGAATGCAACGGAAAAATTACTGCTTCGCCTGGAAAAAGCGTTAAGATTTGTAACGCTGCGTTGAGGCCAGTTTGCTAACTGCCATGCTTCTTTTCGGCCTGTGTCATTTAAACCGTCGTATAACGTCCGTAATACGCGTTCCATCGAACGTGTCCAAATCCCACTACCATGTAGATGTGTTTCTATACTTAGATTGACAGTTTCATTTCGATAATTGATAGTTCCCTGTATGATCTCATCAGAAATGTAAAATAGAGTATAAGGCATTGATTCTTTACGGTTAAAACTGTCAAAAAATCGTTCTGTTTCTGTCAGCCTTTCCACCCATTCCCTGCGCCATGCTATGTCATTGCGGACATTATCGCCGATATTTCCGCTTGATATATGCGCTGTAAGCATGGAAGAACGATTAGCGGCTTCAATTAGGGAAGGATCAAACAATTCAGCCTGATAATAAAAGCTTAATGCTTCAATTTCGGTTCCGCTTTTTTGCGCGGTTATGCCCTGAGCAAGAGCTATTTGCGCGTATATTTTATTTTCATCTGCCGCATTTGTAAGCTCGGTTTGCGCCTGAGAGGTTAATGTTACACCAATATCCTGAAGAAGATTAACCGAAGCTCTTCTTATACCTGTGAGATTATCGAGTTCAGAGGATGAAAAAGAGCCTGAGTATGAAGCCGCCATCACACCGTCTGAGATTCTCGTAATCCACATTTGAAGATCGTAACCCGTAGATGTTTTTGTAATATTTCCACTCATAATATGCGTTAGAGCCTCTGGATTGCCTGAATCAAATAATGCTTGTATGTTATTTGAATAATGCCAAGTCAAAAGATCCGGGTATTGTTCGTCAAGGCTCTGCCTGTCAAGGACGGTTACAGCCGAATATTTTAAAAAATTAGCTGTTATTTCTCCCTGTATGAGCGCGGGCAGGTAAGACTGGTTTTCATTAAATCCTGATGACAATGGAGTCAAAATAGCGATATTTATTCCGGCGCCGCCGTCTCCAATGTAGTTATTCATCGTTTGTTGATTCTCAATGTCTGCTTGCCGGGAAGATCCTGAACCGGCGCAGCCTGCGTAAATTAGTAGAATAGATAAAAAAATTGTAAAAAATTTTTGCATAACTGTACTCCTGATTTTGTGTATTAAATCATTACCATATTAATTTGTCAAGGTTAAACAATAACCGCTTTGCTCCTCCATGCAGGTAATTTATTTAACCCCCGCCTTCATAAAACTCCCTTTTTCTTGTTAATTTGCCGAAAATGAAGTATAATCAATATAAATAAAGGATTTTTTTGTGTTTAAAGGTCTAACCCAGCGTGTACAGAGGCTTCTTTCAATCAACGCACAGGAAGAGGCAAAACGTTTTAATTCGGATCAACTTTTACCGGAACATATTATAATTGCGATGCTTAAAGAAGGCGCGGGAACCGCCTGCAAAGCCCTTATGTTCCTGCGGATCGATATCCCGGAGTTCAGAACTGTTCTTGAAAGCTCTATTCCCAGAATTCCGGGTCTGATTATCAAAGGGGAAGTGCCGCCTTCAAGACGGACAAAAAATATGCTTGATGTCGCGACAGAGGAAGCCCGAGCAATGGGCAGCGAGTACCTCGGAACAGAGCATGTTTTATTCGCCGCGATGCGGGAGCAGGATTCCAGCGTTCAAGTCTATTTAAATCAACGCGCGGTTGACACCGACATGATGAGGGTGATAATTCAGACAACATTTAATCAGCCGACTATAAAGAGTGATGATTATATTCCTTCAGAAAGATTCCAGCCGTATCTTGTTCACAGGGAACAGCGCAATCAGAATAAGACGGTTGTGGAAGCCGAAAAACAGCCGCGTATTAAACCTGCCGCGTACCCCGTTCTTACGCCGACACTTGATAATTTTTCAAGGGATTTAAGCGCTCTCGCGAGAGCCGGAAAACTTGATCCTGTTGTGGGTAGAAAAAATGAGATTAATAGAACTGTAAGGATTCTTGCGCGGCGTACCAAGAATAACCCGATTCTGGTCGGTGAACCCGGTGTCGGCAAGACTGCGATTGTGGAGGGGCTTGCGCAGTTACTCGTGAGCGAAGCGGTGCCTGATATTCTTTCGGGAAAAAGAATTTTATGTCTTGATATGGGGCTTCTTGTCGCCGGAACAAAATACCGCGGCGAGTTTGAAGAACGCATAAAAAAAATACTGCGCGAGGTAAGCCAAGCCGGAAATATCATTCTTTTTATTGACGAGATTCATTCGATAATCGGTGCGGGCGGCGCGGAAGGAACGTTAGACGCTTCCAATATGCTTAAACCCGGCCTTTCGCGCGGGGAAATCCGCTGTATCGGAGCTACAACGCTGGCAGAATACCGCAAACATTTTGAAAAGGATGCCGCGCTTGAAAGGCGTTTTCAACCTGTAATAGTCGACGAGCCGTGCTTTGACGATACAATCGAAATTTTAAAAGGCATTCAGAAAAAATACGAGGAACATCATCAGGTGATTTACTCGAAAAGCGCCGTTGTGCTTGCGGCAAAACTCGCGCAGCGTTATATCACAGGGCGGTTTATGCCTGACAAGGCAATCGACATTTTAGATGAAGCCGCGGCTTTACGAAAACTAGAAAACCGAGAACAGCCGCCTGAAATCACGGGGATTGAAGAAGAAATTGCGAAGTTATGCGACGAGAAAAATATATATGTAAGCACTCAGGATTATGAGCACGCCGCGCAGCTTCGTGACAGAGTGCGTCTTTTAAAATCGCGCCTTGAAGAAGCGCACGCCGCATGGGATCGCGCGTCGAAAAATGAATGGCCTGTTGTAACGGAAGAAGATATCCGCATCGTTGTTACGGAAACAACGGGAGTCCCTGTTATGCATCTTGAAGTGCAGGAATCGCGGCAGCTTTTGTCGATAGAGGATGAACTTTGCAAGAGCGTAATCGGGCAGAATGAAGCGGTTAAACGCATCGCGTCTGCGATAAGGCGTTCACGCGCCGGTGTTTCATCTCCGCGCCGTCCTATGGGTACTTTTATTTTTCTAGGNCCGACAGGCGTNGGGAAAACGCTTCTTGCGCGGAAACTTGCCAATTATCTTTTCGCNAACGAGGATTCNCTTGTCAGAATCGATATGTCNGATTTTATGGAAAAACACAACGCATCACGTCTTGTGGGCGCTCCTCCCGGATATATCGGATATGATGAAGGCGGAATGTTAACGGAAAAAATNAGGCGCAATCCGTACCGCGTTATTTTATTTGACGAGATAGAAAAAGCGCATAACGATGTTTTTAATTTATTGCTTCAGGTAATGGAAGAAGGCGAACTCCGCGATTCGCTCGGGCATACCGTTAACTTCAGGAATACAGTTATAATAATGACGAGTAACGCCGGAGTAAGAGAAATTTCCAAAGATTCGCGTCTTGGTTTTACGTCAGGGTCTGGTCTAATGAGCGGCGCTGAGATTGAATCCGCGGCAATGTCGGAACTTAAAAGGATTTTTAACCCGGAGTTTATTAACAGGGTGGACGATATCGTTGTCTTTAATCCGCTTGATAAAGATCAAATTAACAGTATATTTGACATTGAGTTATCAGAATTATCCGCTCGTCTTGCCGAACAAAATTACAGCCTCGAAGTAAAAGAAGGCGCGAAGAGTTATCTTGTTGAAAAAGGCTGGGATCCAAAATTCGGCGGAAGACACTTAAGGCGGACGATTCAAAAGGAAATTGAATCTCCGTTATCTGAATTGATCCTTGAAAGGGAATGGAGCGAGGGGACTTTGTTTATTGTTGATTTATTTAACGATAAAATTCAGATAAATGGGCAGGGAAGCGCATCGGTGCAGAAGGAGTTTGCGCTTACAGAGGATGCTTAGTTTTAAACTGTTTAGTTTTAAATCACAGTACCCGGATAGAGTATTGTATTCTTTGGTATAACAATAATTCCGTCTACAATGTAGAAATGGCCGTAGTTGCCGTCGGAACGTTTGATGTCATCGACGCCGATTCTGCAGCCTTCTCCGATACAGACGTTCTTATCGATAATAGCGCCTTTTATGATAGCTCCGCGGCCAATCCCGACATTGGGGATTCTCGCTTCCGCGTTTTGCAATTTTTGAATTTCGGTCTCGTAATAGTCTGCGCCCATGCACACAACGCCGTTTAAACTGGAGCCTGTTTCGATAATTGTGCGGATGCCGACTATGGAGTTGGTGATGTTCGCGTTCGTGATTATACAGCCTTCCGCCGCGATTGACTGGTTCATGTTCGAGAAGTTCATTTTGGAAGGCGGAAGATTACGCATATGCGTGTAAATCGGCTTGTGCTCATCGTAAAAATCGAATTTTGGTTTTACCGTTGTAAGTTCAAGGTTAGTATCATAAAAGTTTTTAATTGTACCAATATCTTCCCAGTAACCGTTGAATATATACGCGTTTACTTTTAACTTATTTATGGCGGCGGGGATTATTTCCTTGCCGAAGTCGGTCAGCTCGTTAGCAAGACAGTCATCCATCGCTTTCGCGTTGAAAACATAGATGCCCATCGATGCTAGGAAGCAGTCGTTGGAGTTTTTATCGGCGAGAACCTGAGAAGGAGCTTTGTAATCGGAGATATCTTTTGACGGACCCGGTTTTTCAAGGAATTCGGTAATCTGGTTGTTTTTATCGACTTTAAGGATTCCAAGACCGCTTGCGTTCTCCCTGTTAACGCCGGTACAGGCGATAGTGATTGCGGCTCCGGAGTCGATATGGTCCTTCATCAGCTCTTGAAGATCCATTCTGTAGAGCTGATCACCCGATAAAATCATGTAATATGACGGATTTTGCGTTCTGAAGTGCGGAAAATTCTTTCTGACGGCATCCGCGGTGCCTTCATACCAGCCGGAATGTTCAAAAGTCTGCTCTGCGGCGAGAATTTCGACAAATCCGTTCGTAAAAGAGTCAAAAACATAGGTTTGCCCGATGTGAAGGTGCAAAGAAGCTGAGTTAAATTGAGTTACAATGTAAATTTGACGTAAATTCGCGTTGATACAGTTGGAAATTGGTATATCTACAAGGCGGTATTTGCCGCCGAAGGGGACTGCCGGTTTTGAACGAAATTGGGTCAGGGGAAACAGACGGGTGCCTTTGCCTCCTCCCAAAACGATTGACAAAACTTCAGACATAGAGTCCTCCTTTCCTTCATTATAGACTAAATTAATTTTTTTGTCGATAGTATTACTAAATTTTTTTAACATAAACTCAACTACAGTAAAGTAATATGTTTCATTTTTTTCAAAATCAATATAGAATATTATGTATGAAGAGCCGGGATAGTATAGAAACTATCATTAACAGTGAGGAGTTTGCTCCCAATATAGTTGTTAATCGTCTTTTACCAGCAAAAGAGGGTATCTTTGCGNCGTTTCCTGAAGGTTTAGATAATAAAATCATCGAGGCTCTTCATAAAAGAGGCATCACAAGGCTTTATACCCATCAGGCTGAGGTCTTTATGCTTGTTTCTCAGGGGAAAAATGTTGTTGTAGTAACGCCGACGGCTTCCGGCAAGACTCTTTGCTATAATTTGCCGTGCCTTAATTCGCTTTTAAAGGATGAAAGCGCCCGCTGCNTATATTTGTTCCCGACAAAAGCTCTTTCGCAGGATCAGCAGGCCGAGCTTAACGAAATTGCCGGAAGCGGCGATCTAAACTTGAAAATCGCNACATATGACGGCGATACTCCCGAATCGCTGAGAATTTCCGCGCGTGATACCGGGCGGATCATCATTTCTAACCCCGATATGCTGCATACGGGCATACTTCCCAACCATCCCAAGTGGATAAAGTTCTTTTCGCGCTTAAAATTCATCGTAATTGACGAAGCTCATGCCTACAGAGGGGTCATGGGAAGCCATGTCGCGAATGTTTTACGCCGTTTAAGGCGCATCGCCTCCTTCTACGGCGCAAAGCCGCAGTTCATTTTATGCTCGGCTACAATCGCCAATCCAGCCGAACTTGCCGAAGCTTTAATCGGTCAGGAAATCACGCTTGTCGATAAAAACGGGTCACCGAGCGGCGAAAAAAGGATAATTCTTTACAATCCGCCTCTTGTGGATGAAGTGCAGGGAATCCGCCGATCGCCTGTAACCGAAAGCCGCCGATGGATGGTAGCCCTTTTAAAAGCCGGCATTAAAACGATACTATTCGCCCATTCCCGGATCAGGACGGAAATCGCGGCCTCTTATGTAAATGAAGATTTAAAAAATATTTTTACTGATAATTGCCGCATAAAAGTCGAAGCGTACCGCGGAGGTTTACTACCCAACGAAAGGCGGCAGATCGAGAAAGGGCTTCGCGACGGAGACATTCAGGGTGTAGTTTCAACTAACGCGCTTGAACTCGGCATTGACATAGGCGGGCTTGACGCGTCTGTTGTCGCGGGATTTCCGGGATCGTTTAACAGTTTCTGGCAGCAGTCAGGCAGAGCCGGAAGAAGGGGCGGCACGTCGATTTCCGTTTTTATTGCGAATGTATCTCCAATCGATCAATTTATAATGAACGACAGCGAATGGTTTTTCCGAAAGAGCGCCGAGGAAGCGCATATCGACCCTGATAATCCTTATATACTCACAGATCATGTAAAGTGCGCGTGTTTTGAACTTCCTTTTACCGATGAAGAGCTGATAATGAAAGACTCGGAGTACGGAACGTTAAACGAAAACGAGCCGAGCGTGTACGGTGAGAACGCTCATGACGCGCTTGAGTATCTGGAAGAGGCGGGTATTGTACGGCACTCAGGGGGGAAGTGGCATTGGGCGGATCGCTCGTACCCTGCAGAAGGAGTAAGCCTGCGCTCAGCGGGCGCGGATAATGTTGTTATAATCGACATTACGGACGGGAGGAATGTTGTAATCGGCGAGATGGACAGGCCGAGTGCGAAAGAGATGCTTTTTTTAAACGCGGTTTACATTCACCGCGGCCGGCAGTATATGTCAACGATGCTTGACATTGAAAACCGGAAATGCCATGTCCGCGAAGCTGATGTAAATTATTTTACAGACGGTCTTGTTAAAACCGATATAAAAGTTTTATCCGAGGATGAAGTATTTATTTATGAGGGAGGAGATGGCGTTTTATCAGACGTTCTTGTCCGCTCTCAGGTTACCAAATTTAAAAAGTTGAAATTCAGAACGCACGAAAATATAGGTTACGGCGATATTACTCTGCCCGAAGAAGAAATTCAAACAAGATGTTTTATCATGCTTTTTAAAAGCGGCGGCTCCGGCGGCAGGGTATTAGCGCAGATGGACGAACAATGCGCGGGAGAAGCGCTGTCGGGAGCCGGAACGTTGATACGAAACATAGCTCCCGTGTTTTTGTTATGTGATCCGCGCGATTTGGGAATCGCCGAGCGGGTGCGCGATACGCATTTTGGAGTCAGCGCGTTATACATTTACGATAAATACCCGGGAGGCACAGGGCTTACGGAAAATCTCGCGCAGAAGATGGATATTATGTTACGCGCCATTTTTGAGGCGCTGGAACGCTGCCCGTGTAAAAATGGCTGCCCCTCGTGTGTCGGACCCGGAGGAAACAAAAACGCGGCCAGGGAATTTATAAGGGCAATGTGCGTGTAAAATGGCAAATTTGCGCGACAGATTAAAAAGAATACAGGATTCAAAAAATACAGAGCCTCAGCGTGAAAAAAAGGTATCATTAACTCATGTGCCTGTGTTTAACGGACAGAATTGGGAGCCGTGCGGTTTTAATGTTTTAAAAAGAGAAGTAATAGTAAAACTACCCTTTACGCCTGTAAATCCGCTCCCGTCTGCGGTTGATATAATTATTCCCGATTTAGAAGGACGCGTTCTTCCCCTTATGGAGGATTTCCTTTTTTTCGATTTGGAAACAACAGGGCTTTCAGGCGGAGCGGGAACTGTAGCATTTCTAGCCGCTTTCGGAAATATAATGTCAACTGGAAGATTGCGCATAACGCAGTACCTTCTTTTGGATTATTCGGGTCAAATTGATTTTCTAGCGGGCGTGTTATCTGAATTTAAAAATGAAAAATCCGTAATTGTAAGTTACAATGGAAAATGTTTTGACTCTTATGTATTAAAAACGATGTGTCTTATGAACAGAGTAAGACCACCAGAATACCGCCACGCTGACCTTTTACATCCTGCGCGGCGCTTGTGGAAAAAAATAACCGCCGATTGTTCTCAAGGCTCTATAGAAACAAATATTTTAGGATTGGATAGAACAGGCGACATCCCCGGCTCTCTCGCACCTGAAATATGGTTTGATTTTTTAAAAACAGGAAACACGCAGCGTTTAATGGGAATCTGCGATCATAATAAAGCCGACATAACAGGTTTAGCTTCAATTCTTAACGCAATGATTTTGATAGCGGAAGATCCGTTTAATATTAATAAATATAA
>WQRT01000003.1 GCA_009786625.1 Treponema sp. | reverse complement strand
AAATACACAGAAAAAGGTCATATATCCTTTACAATCGCCGGAAATGTTGTTAATGATGACACTGTTTTCCTTACAATAGAAATTGCGGATTCGGGCAGGGGTATAAAACAGGAAAACCTTATTCAAATATTCAACGATTTTATGCAGGTTGATATTTCGTATAACAAGGGTATAGAGGGTACCGGGCTTGGGCTTCCGATATCCAAAAGCCTTGTAATGGCGATGGGCGGAAATATAGTAGTTTCATCTGAATACGGCAGCGGGAGCGTCTTTAAAATAACACTGCCGCAAAAAATCCGTGAGAGCGGAAAACTCGCACAGGTAGAAAATCCGGGCGATAAGTGCGTACTTGTTTATGAACGCAAGGAAGTATATGCTCATTCAATCTTCAGAACTATTGATAATCTCGGCGTTGGATGCACTCTTGTTCATAACGACGCTGATTTTGAAAACGAAATATCATCAGGGAAATATAACTTTGTTTTAATCGCGTCAAATCTGTATAATAATACAATCGATATCTGCAAGAAATTCGAAAAGAATATACATATCGTGCTGCTCGTAAGGGACTCCGGCTACTCTCTTGATAACCTTAACCTCGGTATATTGTATATGCCTGTACATTCCATTTCCATCGCCAATATGTTAAACGGCATCAAGGGAGTTTATTCTGATAACACCGATGCATTTTCCGCGGTAAGGTTTACCGCGCCTGAAGCTAAGGTTCTCATTGTCGATGACATTTATACAAACTTAAAAGTCGCCGAGGGGCTGCTTCTGCCCTATCAAATGCGCGTTGATCTGTGCAAGAGCGGCAGAGAAGCCGTCGATATGGTCAAGGAAAATAATTACGATTTAATTTTGATGGATCACATGATGCCCGAAATGGACGGCATTGAAGCCGCCGCGCATATCCGAAAATGGGAGCAAAAACAAGCTAATTCTAACAGCGCATCCGGCAGGAACGTCGGTAAAAAACAAATCCCGATAGCGGCGTTGACAGCTAATGCCGTTTCCGGCACCAGAGAGATGTTTCTTGAAAATGGATTTAATGATTTTTTATCAAAGCCGATAAACCTTGTCAAATTAAATTCGGTTTTGGAAAAATGGATCCCGAAAGAAAAACAAAAAAAATACTCCGGCGGAAACAGAAATATTTCAAGCGGATTATCCGCCGCTAATAATAATAACGCACAAAAAACACAATTAAACTTAAAAATCGAAGGAATAGACGTGGAAAAAGGCTATACCATGCTCGGTTCAAAACTGGACAGCTACCTTTTGGTTCTTTCAGTATTCGTAAAAGATTCCCGTGAAAAAGCACAATCGGTCAGGGAATGTCTTAAATCCGGTGATATACGTCTTTTTACCATTCACATTCACGCGATAAAAAGCGCGGCCGCAAGCATAGGAGCAATGGAATTGTCAAATAACGCGAAAGCGCTTGAAGAAGCGGCAAAGCAAAACGATACATCCTTCATTGAACAAAACACAGGCAATTTCCTTAAAGAGATGGAAACACTCCTTGGTAACATTACAAAAGCGATTCAAGATTATTAAAATCCAAAATTAAAACTTGATTACTGTAAACTCCATGATATAATGTATCGAAATATGGTTTTTCAAAATCAGCCGGATTTTGAATTATCATTAAATTTAATTTTTTTGGAGGGTTGTATGGTAAAAATCGATCCGGTCGTTCAGAAATGGACAGACCGATTTGGAAATTGGTTTAATGAAGAAAACAAGGAAGGAAGTTTTACATCTCTTCTTGAGCTTGCCCGTATGGATAAGAAATTATATCCGTACAAAAAACTTTTTTCGCCTTTGCAGATAAACAGCCTTACAATTAAAAACCGCATTGTAATGGGGCCAATGGGAAACATTTCAATGTGCGACGAGACAGGGCGCCCTAACGACAAAATGCTCCAGTACTTTTTTGAAAGAGCGAGGGGAGGAGCGGGACTTATCACGACAGGCCTTATCCCCGTAAGCCACGGTCTTGACAATTCGATCACCGAGCTTGGAGACCTTACATACTTTCCGCGCATAGACCGTTCAAGGTCAGTTTTCATGGGATGGAGAGACCTCGCGCAGGGAGTTCATTCATTCGGATCGAGGATTTTTATTCAGCTAACGCCGGGTCTTGGACGCGTCGGCAATCCGCAGTGCCTTCTTACGAAAATGAAACTTCCAAATTCAGCCTCATGGAATCCGAGTTTTTACATACCGCAAATTCCCTGCGCTCCATTAAGCGCTGGAAGACTTAAAAAAATTGTGCGTAACATGGGACAGGCTGCCGCCGACGCGAAATCAATGGGGCTTGACGGCGCGTACCTTCACGGACACGAAGGATATCTGCTTGAGCAGATGACAAACGGCGCGTTCAACCGCCGCGTTCTTGGAAGATACGCGGACAAGGAAGCCTTCGGCATTGACTGTGTAAAATCAATGCGCGAACGGACGGGGAAAAATTTCCCGATCATGTACAGAATCGATTTATCTCTTTGCCTTAACGAAACATACGGCGAGGAAATGAAATCCACAGGCTCTCTTAAAAAATTTATCAATGGAAGAAAAATAGAAGAAACTCTCGTTTTCATGAAGCACCTGGTCGCCGCGGGAGTTGATATTTTTGACGTTGACCTTGGCTGTTACGACAACTGGTGGCTCCCCCATCCGCCCGCCTCAATGCCGCCCGGATGCTTCCTTGAAGTAAGCGCGATGGTCAAAGAATATTTTGAAAAGAACAACATCAAATCCAACAAGGGAATCCCTGTGCCGGTAGTCGCTGTCGGCAAACTCGGTTATCCCGATTTGGCGGAGAAAGCGCTTAAAGACGGAAAGGCGGACATGATCATGCTCGCGCGTCCGCTTCTTGCCGATCCGGAATGGCCTAACAAAGCCTATGCCGGCAAAGTTAACGAAATAAGGCCGTGTATCGGATGTCAGGAAGGCTGTATCAACGAGTTTGTCGAAGGCGGACATCCGCAGTGCGCGGTCAATCCAAGATCGTCCTTTGAACACATTTACCCGCCATCTCCTGTTCCGGCAATGGCCGCGAAGAAAATCGCTGTAGTCGGAGCAGGTCCCGCAGGGATCATTTCCGCGGTTATATCTGCAAGAAGGGGGCATGAGGTAACGTTATACGAAAGAGCGCCAAAGATCGGCGGAAGGCTTATCCCCGGCGGAACCGCGAAAATAAAATACGAGATCGAAAATTACCGCATCTATCTTGAAGGTTTGCTTGATCGCGCGAAAAAAGAAACAAAACTCACTGTTAATTTAAACACGGCAGCTGATATCGCGTCTTTAAAAAATCAAAAACCCGATGTGATAATTTTCGCCCAAGGCGCCAAAGATATAAAATTAAATTTACCCGGCGCGGAAAACGCGGTACAGGCTGTCGATTTGTTTTTAAATCCTTCACTTTTGGGAAACGCGAAAAAAATCGTCGTTGTTGGCGGCGGAGTTGTAGGATGCGAAGCCGCTTACTGGCTTAAGTACGAAAAAGGCTGCGATGCTACAGTGATAGAGATGGAAGAGTATGTCATGCACCACGCGTGTACCGCGAACAGGACTCATTTGATCCATTATCTTAAAAAAGCGGGAGCGAAAATTCTTAACTGCACTCGGCTTACAAAGATAACAAAGGAAGGCGTGGAAGTTATACGCAATGTTTCCAAAACGGTTCCCAATCCGTTTATTACATGGCATCCGATTCTGCCCGAGAATATTAAAAATCCGCTCGCGCCGAAATTAAAAGTTGTGGAAAAAACTGAAACCATTCCCGCCGACCTTGTTGTAATGGCGGCAGGCGGAAGCCCCGATAACAGCCTTTATTTACAGGCAATGGCGGATAACGCCGCGCTTGAAATATACAATATCGGCGACAGCTTCAGCGCGGCCAAAGTTCTCGAAGCGGTCAGATCCGCTTACAGGCTTGCGACGCGGTTATAGGAGATGATTTATGAAATTAACCGACGAAGAGCAAAAGATTCTTGACGGCGCGAAGGGTGAGATGATGGCAAAGGTTATGAAAACCCTTGTCATGTATGGAGAAACTTTCAACGCCGATAAAATGGTAAACGTTACGGGCAAATTCGGACATCTTGTTACAAGTTTCGGGCTTTCGATGATGAAGCCCGTCTACGACATGATGGATAAACTGATTGCAGAAGGTGCGCTTTCCGGGCAGAAGTTTACCGTAGACCCGCGCCCTCTTGATCCAAAAGTTCCGCAGAGCTTTTTGGAAAAAACTCTTTTTAAGGTCATGTACTCCAAGCAGACCGATTACGAAGCTCAGCTTGAAAAAATCGGACTTGTAAACAAAAGCGGTTTTACCTGCACCTGCTATATGGACGAAGTCGGCAATGTTCCCAAAAAAGGCGATATCCTTTCGTGGGCGGAATCAAGCGCAGTTGTTTACGCCAATTCAGTTTTAGGCGCAAGATGCAACCGCAACTCGGGGATAATAGAGCTTTTCGGTAGTATCGCAGGGAAAGTGCCGTACTTCGGCCTTTTAACCGACGAAGGCCGCAAGGCAACATGGATAGTCGAAGTAAAAACAAGCAAAAAGCCTGAAGCTCAGCTTCTGGGAAGCGCCATCGGAATGAAGGTGATGGAGGAAGTCCCCTTTATACGAGGCCTTGATAAATGGCTAGGGAATGACTTAAACCGCCAAACAAAAAAAGGAAGAGACGCCTGCGATTTTTTAAAAGACATGGGAGCCGCGACCGCGAGTAACGGGGCCGTTGGTCTTTATCATGTTGAAAACCTTACCCCCGACGCGAAGGAATCGGGAGAAAATCTCATTGTAAAAGATTCACCTGTATATGTGATAGACGACGCTGAGCTTGAACGAGTGAAAAAAAGCTATCCGTGCATCTGGAAAAACATTTCCGCGAAACCTTCCCTTTGTTTTATTGGCTGTCCTCATCTTTCCACAGAGCAGATGGAAGGCTGGACAGAGATACTCCTTAGCTCGCTGGAGAAAAACGGCAGGAAAAAATTCGTTTTTCCCGTGGTTCTTACAGCCGCTCCCGCGGTACTTGAAAAGTTTCGCGTAACAGAAAAAGCTGCAAAACTTGGAAAAGCCGGAGCAGTGTTAAGCGACATCTGCCCTCTTATGTACATGAACAATCCGCTTTGCCGCAAGAAAAACGTTATTACAAATTCAAACAAACTTCGCACATACTCATCATCGCGCTACTACACGGACGAAGAAATTACAGCCATCGTAACAGGGGGCAAAAAATGAAAACATTTAAAGGAAGAGTTATCGTTCCGTCAGGCGACGGAAAAGAAGTAAGCACCGAGGCTCTTGTTTCCGCACAGGGCTTTAACACATTGGCAAGTTTTCAGAAAGCCCTAATGTTCAACGATAAAACGGCGAAATGCTCGGATCAGAATAATCCAGGGATATTCGGAAAGCCGATGGCGGGAAAAGCGTTGTGCCTTCCACAGACAATCGGCTCGACAACAGGCGGCATGGTTCTCTTCTGCGCCTCCGCCGCGAACAGACAGCCTGCCTGCCTTCTTTTCTCGAAGCCGATTGACTCGCTCGCCGCGGCCGGCGCTGTTCTGGCTGGCGTTTTCAGCGATAATCCCATGCTTACGATTGACTCGCTCGGTGAAGAATTTCTCGCTGCGGTAAAAACCGGAGAGAAAATTAAAGCGGGGAATGACGGGGTTGTGGAGATTGGGTGAAAATGTTAACAAGGATGAGTTGATTATCCAATAGGATTAATTAATTCTGTTTTAAATGATCCACCTTCATAATCTCTAAATAAATATTCCAGAGTACCCTTTTGAGGTACAGGGGTTTTTGTAATTATTAACCTGTCATTACTTGTTTCCAAATAAACCTTATCATTACAATCAATTCCCATTTCTTTAATTATCTTTAAAGGGATCCGCAAAGCGTGACTATTACCCCATTTGGTTATTATCGCTTGAGTCATAAACTAAGTATCTACGAGATGTTGATACATATCAAGGTATTATATAAATAAACATAAGTAATTACATTAACCACACAAACGCAGAAAACGCACTAAAAATCTCTAAAATAGCTATTATTTTATACTTACTTTTTATTAGCAATACCTAATGAATAGCACATTGACCAGTCCGGTTCTATCCACCTATCTAAAATATAAAACCCTTCAATTTCTGCTTGAGTCAGTGCGATAGAACCAAATTCTGTTGTTTCAATTGTGTTTACACCAGTATCATAAAGAAAATTATATGAATAATTTCTTGTATATGTTCCTATTTCATTCGCAATAACCTGAGCGGCTCTGATGTCTGCTGTAATAATTCCTCTGTAAAAAAACGAATATCTTTCAGAGATACCAACACCAATATAATAATTTTCAAAATCAGGTAAATTCCTGATCCATTGTGGATTACGAATCCAAATTGGGCGATATTCATTATACCTTGGTATGTTTGGATTAATTCCTTCGTTTTTACTAGTATCTTTACCGATGACAACTGTTAGTTCAGGAAAAATATATACATCTATTATTTCTATATTAGTTTTTATATCATTAATATTCAGATCATTATATTCAATATTTGAATCAGATATAAGATAATCAAAGCCATTTTCGTTTATAGTAATAAAACCTTCATCAATTATACATCTATCCCTCATAGCAATTTGATGAGCAATATGATATCTTGCATACTCAACTTCTCTTTCATGATTTGACATTCTTCCGGAAATCCCAATATAGGCATTTGATGGATAATTACTAGTATTAAGTACACGAGATAATTCAAAGTGAGAAATATTTGAAATACTATTAGTATTACAAGAGGAAATTAATAAAAATATTAAAATTATACACACACATCCAATACCACCTTGTATAAACAAGGCAGTATTGGAATAATAATAAAATCTATTCAAGATTTCTCTCAAGAATCCTAAATACTTCATCTGCTCTGAATTCAGCGTATGCTGCGGATTCATTTCTTACAAATGTATTAGTTGCTGATCTAAAATCTTGACGAAAATCATTTTTAGGATAGCTGAAAAGCATAATATAATTCCCATCCGGGTTAACCCATGTTTCTACTTCCAGAAAACCTGCCGTATTCGCTCTTGCACGTGTAACAACTGCATTCTGTAATGATTCAAGTGATTGAGTATTTCCTGTTTCTCCGCTTTCATTAACCCAATCTCTTAATGTAGAAGCTACAATACCATCTTTCCATTCTGAAAGTGCTTGTAATCCACTTGCTCTTGCATTTTGCCTTTTTGCTGTTGCTGTCCTCCCATCTCTACCTTCACCTATAAAGTAGATAGTATCTACTGTCGGAGCTCTTGGCGTTCTTACCCATGTGGGCATTGGAACACCCTCAGCTCCGACGATTGGACCGCTGGAAGCTGTTGATCCGCATGATACAACAAGAACCACCGTAATTAAAGCAGCAATAAAAAACCACTTTTCCCTATACATAACAACTCCTTTTGATTGACATACAATCATGATTTATAAAAAGCAAAAAATTGCCTTTTCCCATTAATAACTATTATTGCAAAAATGGAATTCTAATTATTACGCCGGGATAAATTAAATCCGCATTTTCCGGATTAGGTAAAAATTGTCTATTGGCATAATTGATTTCATCTCTCCATATTATTTGCCACACAGAGCTGTTGTTATAACATTTCAACGCAATTAACCTTAAATAATCACCTTCTTGAACAAGATAACCATTTCTATGATAATCAAAATCATTTACGAAGCCTCTGTCAGGAGAAATATTTCTATTTCTCTCCCTGTAATTAATTCTTGTTATCATTCTCGAATATAATTCATCAACTCTAGCTAGACAGAAATCATCATTTGGTAAAGAATAAGAGCTAATGTTACTATCAAATATTTCAAATTCTTCATGTAAATTCATTACTTCAATGTTACTTTTAAACTGGTTGACCAGAATTATCATTTTTTGATTCGTTCTTTGCATTTCCCTGTTTAATATTTGAAAAAGGATTGAGTTTAACCTGATTATATGTTCATTCAGATCACCGCTTAATCCCCAAAAAGCATCATTGTCATTCTCTTTTAAAAATATTAATGTGTTTCGCAATGTTTGATATTCTGCAATATTTTCAGGTGGTAAATATTTATTATACCAATAATAATTATTTATAAAATTATCAGTATTATGTGCATGGATAAACCCATTAAAAAGCAGAGTAATATATAGTATACTAATAACTATTTTACCGCGCATTTCTGACTACCCTGAATCCAATTTCATTATCTGAAGAATCATTATTCTGGATTAAGTACAAAAGTCGTTGATCTGTTGAATTGTTACCTGTACTGGATAATTTAAAGACCATAAATGACGACGGGAAACCGGTTGAGCTCCATATACCTAATTGTTCAAATTCATTTTGATTTATAATATTTCCTGCTTGCATCATCGCTGCGATTTCTTGTTCTTCAGGGAGACGAAATCCGTTTCTTGCTTTATTATATCCAGTAATTTGTCCGTTAGTTTCATCATAACAAGGCGCAAGATTGTAAAGTCTGCTGAGCCAATTACAATATCTTGCTGCTTCATTCCATGTGACAGATACTACAGGTGAATACAACCCTTGATTTGCTCTTGAAAGACTATTTATTCCATTAATATTTGCAAATGAAATAAAATCCATATTTGTTACCATTTCACTCGCTGCTAATATGTTTACAGAAGAAATATCAATTTCACGAGGTCTTTGCGGAAATGATATTATTATCGTTTGTGTTTGCAGGTTATAACCTTGTCTGCTGTTTATGATTTCCACTAGTCTTTCGTTTCGAAGTTCATTAAGAGCTGCATCCCTTTCCCTAATTTGCGTTCTTAAGCCTTCAATTACCCTGTTTTGATTGTCAATTGGATTGAAATTTCGAATATCTACCGCAATATCATTCAAAACCCTTATATAATTTATTTTTATCTCATCATCTCTTCTTTCCAATGTTCTCAATGTTTTTAACATCGCGTTTGTATGAAGCAATTCATTATATCTTTTATTATAGATCTCACCGTTTGAAGAAATGTTAATATTTTCCAGATCCCTTTTTATTTCCATGTACTGCCGTGAAAACGCAGTAAATGATTCAATTTCTCTTGCTTCAAGGCTTTCTTCGTTTCTGATTCTTTCTCTCGCTCCCAATATGCCTTCTGTTGTAATTCTATAAACTATCCAGCATCGGACAACAGTTAATCTGCTTTGAATATTATTTTTTATAATGATATATTCCCAAGTTTCAGTAAATCTATCAAATTCGTGTAAATCATGAAACATTGCGGATGAATTAGCCGAGAAATCTAATAAACTTTCTTCCTGCGCCTGCTGTTGTGACAATTCCGCTTGTGTTATTCCATTTTGCTGAGTATGTTCATATACACTAATTTCTTCAATTCGTTCACTATACTCATTCCTTATTTCAGTTCTAATATATTGACTTACTTGCCTCATTGCGTCAGCCCATGCTTCATTGGTAGCGTCTTCTTCTGTCCAATATGTACTATTTGTTCTCTGTAAGTCATCCAGTGACCTTGTACTTATACCTCTAAAATATTGATATTCACCGTTACTTTGATTTACTTCACGCCATGCAATCCAATTATCTCCAAACCAAACAGGTCTTACATCCATTAATTGTTTGTTTGCTTCCGTCATAATTGAGTGATTATAACCAGAACTATTATTTAAAAGATTTGTTTCTGTAGTTGCGCAATTTGAAATAATCAATGTTGCAATAATTCCATATAAACACACATATATTTTCTTAAATCCAATCTTCCCCATTTTAAAACCTCTTTTAGATATGAATATATAAATAAAGATGCTACCATCTTTATTGAATTATAATAATACCATCCTAGAAGATGTTTGTAATTATGTCAACCATAAAGGATGATGTTTTTATCATTCTTTATGGATAGGTAATGAAAGAGGGAATGCTAAGGGTAACCTTAGGTGATAATATTAAAAAATACAGAGCTAAAAGAAACTGGTCTCAAGCAGATCTTTCTGAGAAAACAGGATTGTCCATTGTATACATAAGCGATATTGAAAGGGGAAATAAATGGCCATACGTAGATACCCTTGTGAAACTTTCAGAAGCTTTCGACATCGAGGCATTTGAACTTCTAAAACCAAATGACAATATACCTGAAAATACTACAAAAATATTAACAAAGTACCAAGATGAAACACTAGCAATTATAGAAAAATCAATAGAAACCATGAGAAAAAGCGTTAAAAAATCTATACAAAACCTTCGCGAGCAGTATACATGAATTAATAAAAATTATGCAACAGCCAGCTTCTTTAAAGGTTTCCCCAGATTACCCGCCTGCCCGTTGTTGTGTATACAGTAAAACTTACGCAACCTTAAACCGCTCTACTTCCTTCAGTAATGTGGCAACTTTCTCATGATTAACTTCTGTAAGTTCATTAACCTGATGCACCGCGATGTTGATTTGATCCGCGCCTGTGGCCATTTCGTTCATGCCGCCTGTGATTTCCTGGGTGATATGTTCAAGGTTCTTTCCTTCGTTTATTACTTCCTTAGAGCCGTTGCGCATTTCCTGGGATTCGCTTTTTACCTGCTGAGTTATGTCGTTAAGGCTGCCGACCGCCTGCAATACCTGCTTGCTGCCCTGACCCTGCTCTTCCATCGCGTTACGGATATTTTCTTCCTGCTCCGACACCGTCCTTATATGGCTGTCGATTACTTCAAATTTTTCAAGGACGTCATTTGTTGAATGGGTAATTTTATCGATGGATTCTTTTATTTTCTTAAGAACAGTACCGATAGTTTTTGACTGCTCGGACGAATTTTCCGCAAGCTTTCTGATTTCGTCGGCGACAACCGCGAAGCCTTTGCCTACTTCCCCGGCGTGAGCCGCTTCTATCGCGGCGTTCATTGAAAGCAGGTTGGTCTGGCTTGCGATGTTTTCCATGACAGAGTTTATTTCCATCAAGCCCTCGGACTCGCGGGTGATTTCCTGTATGTCGGAAGCCACGTCCTGCAAACTTGATCTTCCTACTTCAGAGGCGGCTGTAAGAGCGTTGACATTTTCCTTGTTCTTTACAAGGGTGTTTGTTACTGATTGAATATTGGCGAGCATCTGTTCGATTGCCGACGACGACTGGGCGACGGATGCCGTCTGTTTTTCAACTTGTTCGTTAAGCTTATTGATATTAACTGTAATCTGTTCCATTGTGGAATTTGTCTGAGTAACGCTGGCGCTCTGGTTGATGGCGCGCCCCTTTATGCTTTGGATGTTAGCTGTAATCTGGTTTATCGCGGCGGCTGTTTCGGTCATATTAGCTGACAGATCCGAACCTACCTTGGATAACTCGTTGGCTTCTCCTTTGATGACCTTAATAAGCTGCTTGATTTTATCTAAGGTCATGTTAAGGTGGTGGCCCATACTGCCGATTTCATCTTTTGATTTTGCTTCAATGACATGAGTAAAATCCCCATCTCCGATAAACCCGAGAATCGTCTCCATAGATTTGATGGGAGCCGTAATTGAACGCGCTACAAAAAAGATAATCATGGTGATGACCGCAAGGATTACAACGCCGAGAATCACTAGAACAAGAGTCATTTGATTTACCTGTGCCATAACTGTATTGTAAGGAACAACTGTTACCGCCATCCATGGGTCTTCGTCGCTTCCAAGCTCAAACGGACGGGTTACCACAATCATTTTCATATTATGCTCTTGTGAGTCCAATGTTTCGTGAAAAATAGTGCCGTTGCTTAATGAACGCATTAAAGTAGGTAATCGGTCTCCAAACAACCCGCTTGCCACATCCTCTATCTTCCGGCCAAGACGATCTGCGGCGGGGTGGGAAACAACTAAACCGCCGCTTGAATAAATGGCGGCATATCCGTCTCCAAACGGTTTTATCTTGAGTATCATACTTTGAATTTCAGACAACTCAAGGTCTACTCCTGCTATTCCAACAGCCCTTCCGTCCCGCATGATTGGAGTGGTTACGCTTGTGATCAACGTCCGCCGGCCGCCCACACTCTCGTAATAAGGTTCAACAAGATATTCCCTGCCTGTTCTTAATGGGACTGCGTAATATTCGGCATCCGCATAACCCTCAAGCGCGGCCATTTGTATATTTCCGCGGTCATTTGTCCAGTAACTTATAAACCTTCCTGTAGCGTCGCTTCCGGGAGTGTTAACAAAGGCCGCGTCATTCCCGTCAAGAGCATTAGGTTCAAAAACCGTCCATACACCTAAAAATTCCGGATGTTTCCTGATAAGAGAATGAAGCATAAAATTGACCTGATTCCGTCTGCTTTCCGGCGGAGCAATTTCGTCAATAAAAGCCATTAGATTTGTTAAAGATCTGATTTCATCCAGAGGAACTTCCAGAAACGCTTTAACTGTTCCTGATGTTACCTCTGTAATATTACCAGCGTTATCATTTGCCAGTTTTTCAATCTGGCTTGACGCGAATAATGTCGCGGCAATAGTTAAGCCGCCGATACCGGCAAGATTCACCAAAGAAATGATTAGAATGAGTTTAACACCAATTTTCATAACACCCTCTTTAATTTCCGGATTTTTTCCAATACAAAAGTGTACCAAAATCCTGTTTTTATAAGTATAATCCATTTTGGTGTATAAATGCGAATTTTATTTTATTTTTTCTTCCAAACATTGGGAATTAANCTGATAAATCCGAAATTCTTATAAAAAGCTCCATAAAATGGAAAATAATAATAATTACGTACAAGTAATCGTANTATAACAGGCAAAATCGGAAGAATTTTAAAGAAAATAATCGTTGATCCAAACAGCCTATCAGAATACAATGGTATGAATGGANATTGATNGCTTGCCGGTATCACATTGATCCATTAAATTCTATTTAAATGCCTTTTGCAGGAAATTCACGCAAAAGAGCAAATTTAATATTTCTGGAGGAAATATGAAGAAATTTTTATTTTGGCTGCTTGTCGCAATTTTAGTAACGACGCTTTCTATTTCATGTACGGGGAGCGGAAGCTCTTCGGGCAAGATTGTGCTGACAATGGGCTCATGGCGCGCGGACGACACGGCTCAGGTAAACAGGCTTCTTGCGGAGTATTCCAAACTCAATCCAAACGTGGAAATACGTTTTCAGCCTGTAAACCCGCCCGATTACAACGCTACTCTGCGGCTGCAGCTTGAAAGCGGAACCGGTCCCGACCTTTACTATTCGCGTTCATACGCGCCGGGACAGGAATTGTTTACAGCGGGTTATTCTGGAAATTGTACGGATATTCCCGGCGTTACGCGAAACTTCAGCCCGTCAAGCTTAGCTCCCTGGCAGATGCCGGCAGGAGAAGTGTTCGCGGTTCCGTTCGCGGCCGTATCTCATGCTGTCTATTATAATAAAACCATTTTTAACAGAGAAGGTCTTACTGTACCTCAAACTTGGGAAGATTTTCTTTCGCTCTGCGGAACTCTCTCCGCTAAAGGATTGACTCCTCTTGCAAACGGAACAGCCGACGAATGGGATATTCTGGAAACATTCTTCCTCGGGCTTCTTCCCAATTACATCGGCGGAAGCGCGGAACGCGTTAAATACGAAACAGGCGAGAAGAAACTGAATGACGCATCTTTTGTGGCGGCTTTCAGGGCAATGGCTGATGCGGCAAGATATCTTCCCAGAGGCTACGAATCTGTAACATACAATGATTCACAAGCATTGTTCGCGACGCAGCAGGCTGTAATGTTCATGGACGGTTCATGGACAGCCGGCGTTTATTCAAGCGCGAATTTTGAATGGGGAATTTTCGCGATGCCCGCTCCCCGCGGCAGAAACACGGCAATTTGCTTTCATCCCGATATGGCGATTACATATAACAGAGCGTCAAAAAACACAGGGGAGTGTATAAAGTTCCTCACATGGCTTGCTTCGGTTGAAGGCGCGTCATTGGCATCAGAGGTTCTTCCTCTCGGATTTTTCCCGATGATCAACGCTCCGATCAGGCTTGCAGACTCTCACGCGAATGAATTCCTGGGGTTAAATTCNGGAAGAGAGACTGACGCCCGTTTTGTGTGGCCAAAGTTCCTTGACCTGTACAGCCCGATGAATCANGCGGTAATACAGGTTATTAAGGGAGAGTTAACTCCCGAACGCGCGGCGGAAAATATGGAAACCGCGGCCGCGGCTCTCCGCCGTTAGGTAATAAGGCTTTAATGTTATGCGCAAGGGTTATGTCATGAATTTAAAACGNTACAAAGAAGAGGTAAGCTGGTTTCTATACCTGCTGCCGGCTCTTCTTATATATNTCATTTTCATGGCATGGCCCCTGCTCGATTCGCTCCGTCTCAGCCTGTATACAGGATCCGCCGGAACCGGCCGCACTTTTGCGGGATTTGACAATTACATAAAACTATTCACAGTAAAACAATACTCAGAACGTTACTGGGGCGCTTTCGGACATACTGTAATATTTTTTATAATCCATATGCTTGTGCAAAATTGCTTGGGCATCTTTTTTGCGAATCTTCTGACGAATAAAACGCTGAAAGGAAGTAATTTTTATCAGACTGTCATTTTTATTCCTGTTACCCTTGCGGTTCTTGTTACGGGATATCTTTGGAAACTTATTTTAAATCCTGTCTGGAGCGGACCCTTTCTTGAAAATTTAGGACTTAATTTTCTTGTGCGCCCCTGGCTGGGAGATCCGGCAACAGCTCTAATCTGCGTATCGCTTGTTTCATGCTGGCAATGGATAGGAATTCCTACTATGATGTTCGTTGCGGCGTTAAGGAACATAAGCGACGATTATTTTGAAGCGGCCGCAATTGAGGGTGCGAGCAGTTGGCATGTATTCTGGAAAATAAAACTTCCTCTTATAAAACCTGTAGCAGGAATTATCGCGATACTGACATTCGTAAACAATTTCAATGCCTTCGATATAGTATTCGCCATGCAAAATGTAAACGGCGCGCCTAATTACTCGACAGATTTAATTGGCACTCTTTTTTACCGTATGGGAATCGCGGGGCAGCATCCTGTCGGTATTCCCGATTCGGGGATGGGAGCGGCTATCGCGGCGATTACTTTCTTTATCCTCTGCCTTGGAGTAATTCCCACTCTGCGGTCAACTCAAGGAGGGAATTAAATGAAAAAGCTCCCTTCTTTAAAAATTCAAAGTCAAAACAGGTTCTCTCATGTTGTTCTTGTATTATGGTCGCTTGTGGTTTTATTCCCGCTCTGGGTGATGGTGATAAATTCATTTAAAGACAGGCTTTCGATATATCAGAATCCATTCGGGCTTCCGTCAAAATGGAATTTTACAAATTACACTGATATTCTTGGAAGCGGTGATTTTTTAGGGTACTTTAAAAACAGCCTTTTGGCTGTAATATTATCGCTTTTATTTTTACTTGTAATCACTTCGCTTGCATCCTATGCTCTCGCGAACTGGCGGGGAAAATTATCAAGAATTATTTATTTTATCTTTATCGCCGGTATGATGCTTCCGATAAAAATCGCTTCGATTAAGCTGCTTGAGCTTATACGTGCGCTCGGGCTTTTAAATACAATCTGGGCGCTTATTCCGATTTATACAGCGATGGGAGTCCCTGTAGCTATTTTTATTTTAACCGAGTTTATCCGCCAGATCCCCAAAGAACTTCTCGAAGCCTCAACAATAGACGGCGCGGGAAAGTTCCGCATTTTTACGACTATTATCGTTCCTCTTTCGCGGCCTGCCTTAGCGTCAGTCGCGATTTACAATCTTGTTCCTTTCTGGAACGATCTTTGGTTTCCTCTCATTTTTATAACCGACGAGAAATCAAAAACTCTGCTTCTAGGCGTTACGCGGCTATTCGGGCAGTATCAGACAGACTGGTCAAAAGTGCTTGCCGTCCTTACCCTCTCGGCGATTCCGGTTATAGCTTTGTACCTGATCATGAGTAAGCAGTTTATCAGGGGGCTTACCGCAGGCGCGGTTAAAGGTTAATATCCAAACGCTTCCATGTTTACAATTCCGCTTTAAATAAGGAGCGCAGGTTTAAATTTATCCGTCCGCAATCACGCACCCGTACTTCCATTCCGCGCCTGTTTGTTCAACAACAGCAATAAGCGTTTCTCCGTAAAAAACCGCCGCGGCGCTGATTGGAGAATAACTCACACGGAGGCACGAGGGCGCGGAGTTTAATATTTCTTTATTATATAAAATTTCCGCAAGCGGTTTACCTTGTCTTATATTCTGTACTTCATGTTCATTTACTTCATACCATGGAAGACCCAGATTGGATATCACTTCTTTATCTATTATTTTTAGATTATACTTTTCATTAATTTCTCCATATTCACCGTGTCTCTGTGTCTCCGTGTGATATTCTTCCAGACAGAACCCTGCAACTTTTGTCCTTACAAGCGAGTTAAGATGCGCTCTGCTCCCTGCTTCTATTGCGATGTCACGTGCAAGCGAGCGGATGTATGTTCCGCTTGAACAATGCACAAGAATTTCAGCTAACGGAGGCTGCCATGATAACAGCTCAATTTTATATATAGTAACAGGCCTTTTTTTCATTTCGGGCGCTTTGCCTTCGCGGGCAAGATCTGATGCGCGTTTTCCGTTTATGTGAATCGCGGAGTACTCAGGAGGCGACTGCATAATCTCTCCCGTAAATAGTGACAGCGCGTTTTCCACATCACCGCGTGCCGGTAGCGGAGCTTTTGCTGTTACGTTTCCTTCGGGATCGAGCGTGTCAGTTTCGGTTCCAAATAAAATTCCCGCTTCGTAAACTTTATCGCAGTGTGAAAAATATTTACTTAAACGAAGCGCATTCCTGGCTAGAATAATTAATAACCCCTGAGCGAATTTATCAAGAGTTCCAGTGTGCCCTACCTTTCCCGTTCCAAGATAACGTTTAATATCACGTAACGCGTCAAAAGAAGTTATGCCGGGTTTTTTATTTAGTAGGATTATTCCTGAATTCATTTTTTTGCTGCGAACCACACTAACACACTAAAGAATTTTTTGCCGCGAACCACACTAACCACACGAACTTTTTTGCCGCTAACCACACGAACTTATGGTTCAGGGTTTTTGATTGTCTTCGTTGGTTTGGGGGGAGATTTCTTCCTTTGTTTCTGAATCTACAAGATTTTCTATCTTTTTTATAAGCTCGAAACTGTCGCCGATGCTTTTGTCAAGATGGAATCGCAGGTGCGGGATTTTTCTTATCCGCATTGATCCGCCAAGCTGAGACTGGATAAAACCGGCGGCGCTGCGCAGGCCTTCTATTTCCTTTTCGGCGGTTTTACCCCGGATATCGGAAATATATACATCCGCATAGGACAGATCTTTAGAGACCTTTACTTTTGATACTGAAAGAAACTGATTGACCCTGTTGTCCTTGATTCTCCCTTCAAGAATTAGAGATCCGATTTTCGCCTGAATCATCTGACCCAGCCTTTCTGTTCTGTACTCAGGCATATCAGGAACTTAATTTACGGGCGATTTGAATCGTGTCGATAATTTCAAGCATATCGCCGATGCGGATGTCGTCAAAACCTTCAAGCCCAATTCCGCATTCATATCCGGCGGCGACTTCACGCGCGTCATCTTTAAAGCGTTTAAGCGAAGAGATTTTTCCGTTGAAAATAACTATCTGCTCTCTTATTACATTGACAGTGCAAGTTCGTTTAACGTTCCCGGACAGCACATAACAGCCGGCGATGGTTCCGACTTTGGGCACCTTGAATGTTTCGCGCACTTCCACGGAACCTATTACTTCTTCCTTTATATCCGGCTTTAACATTCCTTCCATCGCCATTTTAATTTCCTCAACGGCTTTGTAAATAATGTTGTATTTTCTTATGTCAACTTTTTCCTGATCAGCGAGGATCTTCGCCTTTGGAAGAGGCCGCACGTTAAAGCTTATAATAATCGCCTTTGACGCGATCGCGAGGTCAACATCGCCTTCGTTGACAGGGCCGGGAAGAGCCTGTATTACATGGAGCCTTATTTCTTTTGTTGAAAGTTTTTCAAGGCTCGACTTTAACGCTTCGGCGGAACCCTGTACGTCGGCTTTTATGATTACCTTTAATTCCTGTATTGAGCCGTCAGAAATCATCTCGTGCAGAGTGTCCATCGTGACTTTTTTAAGTATCTTCGCGTCTTCAAAACGGCGCAGTTCCTGCCTTTTGGCGGAAAATTCCCGCGCGACTTTTTCATCGGACACTACCTGCAATGGATCTCCGGCATTCGGGATGCCTTCAAACCCGAGAACTTCCACAGGCATTGACGGAGTCGCTCTTGTCGTTTTTTCTCCCTTGTCATTGAAGATTGCGCGGACTTTCCCAGGCCAGATACCGGCGACAAACGCGTCTCCAATCGCGAGGGTTCCTCTTTCCACCATAACAGTCGCGACAATTCCTCTTCCGTGATCAACTTTTGATTCAAGAATTTTTCCTTCCGCGCTGCACTGGAAGTTCGCTTTCAGATCGAGCAGCTCAGCTTCAAGAAGTATCGCGTCGATCAATTTATCTATGCCTGTTTTTTGCAGAGCTGAAAGCTCGACAAACATTGTCTGCCCGCCCCAGTCTTCCGGCATAAGCCCTAAATCTGATAACTGGCTTTTTACCTTGTCGGGGTTAGCTTCCGGTTTATCGATTTTATTAACAGCGACGATGATCGGAACTTTGGCGTCTTTAGCGTGATTGATCGCTTCGATTGTTTGCGGCATCACGCCGTCATCCGCAGCGACGACAAGAACAACGATGTCAGTTATCTGCGCGCCTCTTGCCCTCATGCGTGTAAATGCTTCGTGGCCCGGCGTGTCAAGGAATGTAAGACTTCCGTGCGGAGTCTCAACCATGTACGCGCCGATATGCTGCGTTATGCCTCCGAACTCGCCCGATACAACATCGGCTTTGCGTATCGCGTCTAAAAGTTTGGTTTTACCGTGATCAACATGACCCATAACGGTGACAACAGGCGGGCGCGGCAGCATTACAGCATTATCGTCTGATGACGTTTCAATAACTGTTTCGTCATAAAGGCTGACAATTTTTACATCCGCGCCGAACTCGCCCGCGAGAATTGTCGCTGTATCGGCATCAATCTGCTGATTGATTGTTACCATCTGCCCCATGCTCATCAACTTTTGAATAAGGTCGGAGGCTTTAAGGTTCATCTTACGCGCGAGTTCCGAAACAGAAATTACTTCCATAATATCAATTGATTTCGGAACAGGGTTTGCAATATGAGTGATTTTCTTTTTGGTCTGGAGGAGTTTCTCCTCCATCTCAAGCTCTTTCTCCTTGCGGTTATATGCGGATTTCTTTGTTATAAATTTTCTTTTTGAGGGGCCTTTTCCTTCCGGCAGAGGCGTTGGATGAGGAGCGCCGCTCGCGCCCGGACGGCCGCCGCCGGTTCCGGGACGTGCAAACCCTCCCTGACCGCCCGGTCTTTGAGACCCTCCGGGTTTCGGCGTAAATCCCGGCTTACCGCCGGGGGATGGGCGCTGGCTAAAACCGCCGGGTTTTCGTTCGGGCTGATCTGTATGAGGTTTATTTCTTCCATGCTGGCCGCCGCGCATTGTGCGCTGGTGGTTTTGATTACCGCCAACAAGTTTCCCGCCGACGCGTCCTGCGGCGGCTGCGGGGCGCTGCGCGATTGTAAATGTACTTACCTTTGAAGGATCATCGCTTTGTACAGGTTTTCTTTCTCCCTGATTGTCGGGTTTTCTTTGATGTCCTTGTTTTTCCGGCGGTTTTGAGGAACGGCCGTCTCCTGTGGATGGAGCGGCAATTACTTTGGGTTGAATTTTCTTTCCTGAAGGTGAAGCCGGCTTTTTAACAAGCACTTTCACTTTGCGGCGCTCACCCGGCTGTGAAGAATTATTCTTCGCGGCCTGATTATCTGCATCACTTTGAGAATGTTTTATCAGTTGAGCCTTTGGTTTATTAGTCTTGCCGGTTTCTTCCGCCATATAACTATTCTTACTCCTCCTCTTCGTATTCAAAACTTAAGCCAATTCCGCAGCTTGGGCAGGTGCTCATATCAACAGTAATTTTCGCCCCGCATTCCGGACATTCATATTCTTCCGCCGCTTCCTCTTCGCTTTCGTCCTCTGATTCTTTTTCATTCTGCTCATCATCATACGGTTCTTCTTCAACTATCTCTACATGTTCTTCAATAAGTTTGCGCAGCTCTTCAAGTTCCTCATGTTTTAATCCCTTGCCGATAAGCTCTTCCTGAGTCAGCGCGAGGAAGTCCTCTATAAACTCAATGCCGTTATCAAGAAGCGTCTGCGCGATGCGGTTATCCACGCCTGGAAGCTCGCTGATGCGGGAAATTTCATCGTCCATTGTTTCCGCGTCTCCGAACAACTCGGAAACAGCGCGGCGCGATTCGGCGGCGATATCCATTTCCGCAAACTGCGATTCAGTTTTAACGTCGATGTTCCAGTCAACAAGCCTGTTCGCGAGGCGCACATTAAGCCCCTGTTTGCCGATAGCGAGCGACAACATTGAATCTGATACAATCGCCAGAGCTTGATGCTTGCCTTCGTCCATAATTATAACATCGCGCACTTCGGCGGGAGACAGAGCGTTCTTGATAAACTTTCTAGGATCAGGATCGTATTTAAGTATATCGATTTTTTCGCCTTCAAGCTCTTTAATTACCGCTTGAATACGAATACCTTTAAGCCCCACGCACGCGCCGACAGGATCGACATCTTCACGGTTTGAGTAAACGGCGAGTTTTGTGCGGAACCCGGGTTCGCGTACAATCTTATGAATATCAACCGTTTTGTCGTAAATCTCCGGGACCTCAATCTCGAAAATGGCGCGGACAAACTCAGTGTGCGTTCTTGAAAGCACAATCTGAAGCCCCGATGAATCTTTTTTTACTTCCGCGATCAACGCCTTGATTCTGTCATTTACATGGTATGTTTCGCGCGGAGATTGGAATTTCTTTGGCAAAATCCCTTCTATTTTGCCGAGATTGACATAAATTGTNCCGTTNCGNTCGCGCTGATAATATCCGACTATAACCTCGCCTTCCTGATTTTTATATTCCGAATAAAGGCTGTCTTTNTGAATATCCCTTATTGTCTGATGCGTTTTCTGTTTCGCGCTCTGAACCGCGATGCGGTCAAATTGCTTGGGATCGATTTCCACNAGTATCTCGTAACCGACCTCGGCTTCGGGATTTAACTCCCTTGCTTCTTCAAGGTCTATTTCCGTAACAGGATCGTATACACCGTCCTGTTCCACAATTTTTTTCTTCGCGAAAAGAGATACTTCAAGATTTTCCTCATCAAACTGCACTACTGCGTTATCTGCATTACCAAAACGATGTTTATAAGCGGCAATTAGCGTGTCTTCTATGGTGCGCAGAATCAGCTCTTCAGGAATACCGCGATCCTGATTTAACTGACGAATTGCCTGTGACATATCTGTTCCCAACTTATACCTCCTTACAAGGAATTCACGGCCTAGAGGCCGAGTTTTGCCTTAGCTATTATATTGAACTGAAGCCGCACGGCTTCTTCTTTTATCATCAACACAATTCCTTCTTCATCAACGGATTGTAAAACGCCTTCCGTCCAGTCGGAAATATCCGTTCTGTAGCACTTTACGCATTTTCCCTTGTAATGCGCAAACTCAGCGCCGCATTTAATAACCCTTTCTATGCCGGGCGAAGAAACCTCAATATACAAATCCGTCCCCGGAAAAGCAAGGTCAAGCCGCGGCGTAATAGAACGGTGAACCTTTGTACAGTCATCCGTGCCGATAGACGCTCCATTGTAAATGACCGCTCTTACCTGAACGCTGCCTTTCTGCCTTGAAACCGTAAGCTCAATCAGGCTGTAACCAAGCCCTTTAAGCACGCTTTCTAGCGATTTTCGGACAGAATTGGCCTCTTCTGTCTCCTTTCCGGCATATTGCATTCCTGTAATCCCTTGCCTACAAAAAAAGGGTCTCCGCAAGAGCCCTTTTTAAATGAAAAACTAAACTAATAATAAGATATCGCTTTTTAAAAATAATGTCAATACTTTGAGGATTTTTAAACAGTAAGATTGGCAGATAAATCTTTCAAGTTCAATTAAAATAGATATTTTTAGCGATTGCGGCGGCTTCCTCGAATTCGCTGTGAAGAAGATGCTCTGTAATCGCGCTTAACTGATCTTTTATTAAACGAGGCCACGCTTTTTGTTTTAACTCGGTCAACGCCTCTTTCGCGCTCCTTTTGTCAAAGGACGCGCACGCTGATTGAATCGCCTGAAGTCTTTCCTGCATGAATGATTTATCGCCGGATGTTTCAATATCTTCATCCTGCGCGTCTTCTTCCGCCGGATTTAATTTTTCGATAACGGCGTTGAGCGAGTCAATAAAATCGGGAAGCGTAGCGAGAATAAGGTTAACATTATGATCGCGCCCTGCCTGTTCCATCTCCGACGCTTTATTGGATAAATCGCTCTCGCCGACATTCGCAAGAGCGCTTTTCATGGCATGAACATTTATAATGAATGTGGGAATATCATCTCCCCTGCGGCAGCTATTATCGCAGATGGCGTTTAAAACCGTAACAGATTTTTTCGCGTCACGGACAAAGAACTCTGCAAGCTGCGGATCAATCGCTATCTTGTGGCCCCCCGCCGCGTACAGCATATTTTTAAGTTTCCTCGCTTCGTCAAGAACATCCGGCGACTGCTTATCACGGATATATTTATTTAAAATGGAATTTAACTGGCGTATATCAATCGGTTTGGAGATGAAATCGTCAAAACCGTTATTCAGGAACATCTCCGCCTGCCCGGAAAGAGCGTTAGCTGTCAACGCGACAATCGGCTTTGTGTAGCCGAGGCTGCGGATTATTTTAACGGTCTCAATTCCNTCCATTCTCGGCATCATGTGATCCATGAANATGATGTCATATTCACTGCCGTCTCTTATNTTGTCTATCGCTTCAAACCCGCTTAATCCCGTGTTAATTGTNATTCCGTAAGGCGCCATNAGGCCGCGCGCGACATAAAGGTTTGTTTCAACATCGTCAATGACAAGAACATTCCCGTACGGCATATAATCCTGCGTTATCTGGGCGTTCCTCATCTTCGTTGTGTTCTTAAGATTAAGCTTCATCAGGTTATCCGCGAGTTTTTTACCAATCGGGCTTGTATTAACGCACCTTTGCGGCAGACGCACGGTAAACACCGACCCCATCCCGGGAGTGGATTCGATATAAATATCGCCGTTCATTAGCTGAATTAAATTGCGCGTAATGTTCATGCCGAGTCCCGTGCCTTCCGTCTTGCGGTTCGCTTCAAGGTTAAAGCGGCTGAACTTGTCTCCGAGTTTTTTTACCTGATCCGCTGTCATACCCTGCCCTGTATCGCTTACGCGGAAAACAAGGAATGTATTTAATTTATCGGCAGGCGATTCGGATGAAAGAGAAAACTCGATCTGGCCTTCCTGCGTATATTTAAACGCGTTGGAGAGCAGGTTGTTAAGGATTTGTTTAATCCTGAGTTCATCGCCTATAAGAGTGGAAGGCGTATTTTCGCTCACGTCAAGTTTAAAGTCGATAGGCTTACTTTCGTAGCGCATAATGTTTAATTTAACAGTGTCATGGATTAAACTGGCTATATCGTACTGCACTGGAATTAGTTCAAGTTTACCGGCTTCAATTTTTGAAAGATCAAGTATGTCATTTATAATTCCAAGAAGAAGATCTCCTGAATTGTAAATTCTTTCCAGCGCTTCTTTTGTGGCAATCGGAAGCGAATCATCCTGTAATTGAATTTCCGTTATACCGAGGATCGCGTTCATCGGCGTGCGTATTTCGTGGCTCATTTTGGCGAGGAAGTCGCTCTTTGCCTTGTTACTTTCTTCGGCTATTTCCGCCCTGCGCATTTCAGCTATCATTGCTTTTACTTCGCGCAGATCCCTAATGTAACACGCGACTGTGTATTCACCTTTGAACTTTACGCGCACAAGAGATACTTCTGTCGGGATCTGCTCTCCGTCAAGTTTCTGATGCATCCATTCAAAACGGCAGTAGCCTTCTTCAAACGCGTCATCAATATATTTTTTTAAACATTCGCTTGACACATCTCCTGACGGCTGGTATTCAGGGAAGAAATCATAAATTTTATTGATAAACTCGCTCTTGTCAGATAACCCGAACAGTCTTGCTATTTCCTGATTTGATTCGAGTATTTTGTAGTTCTTGTCAAACATAAAACAACTAAGGGGTGTAGCGTCAAATAAAACCTGCGTACATTCGTCGGCTTCGCGCATTTTCGCCATGATCGCTTTCATNTCGCGCAGGTCGCGCATAAANGCCGCAAGCAGATAGCCGTTTCTGTATTTCACCCGTACCAATGTCACTTCCGACGGGATCGGNTCTCCCTGCGCAGAGCGGTGCATCCATTCAAAACGAAGGTAGCCTTCGTCAAACGCCCTTTTAATNTGAAAGACAGCTTTTTCNTTTGACGGCGTCCCGTCCGGCTGATACTCAGGCGAATAATTATAAAAATTATCAATGTATTGTTTTTTATCTGTTAAAAGAAATAATCTGACAGTTTCTTTGTTGCAGTCGATTAACTTTATATCTTCGTCCCAGAATGACGCGCAAAGGGGAGTGGCGTCGAGCATTATCTTCATNCGNTCTTCCGCCCTCTTACGCGAAGCGATTGCGCTTAAGAGAATCGCGATTAACGCGCTGGCGAGCAGAGTGCCGAGCGAAACGAGGATGAACATTATTTCGTTCACGCTTTTATAATATTTGTCCGCGTACGCGATTATCGCAAGATACCAGCCGTTGTCAAACCGGTGAAAAAAACCGATGGATTCATTGCGGTTATAATCCCAGACTTTTCTTTCGGATATATTCTGCCCTGTTGACAGAATTTCAACTATTGCTTCTCCGTCGTTCATAAGGCGGAGATTTCTTCCAAGAAACCTTTCGGGAATGGGATGGGCAAGCACGTCAAAATTTTTATCAAGTAATATTCCGTAGCTGCCTTCCGAAACAGCGGCGTTTACCGCGTACTCCCGAATTCTATCAAGCAGCATATCAATGCACACAATGCCTAAAGGGTTTCCGTCATCGTCAAAAATCCGGCGGGCGAATGTCATGGTGATCTGATCAAGCGGCAGATTATAATAAGGCTCCGTTACTCCGACACTTCCGTTTGCATCAACCGCGGCTTTATACCACGGTCTTTCCTGCGGAACATAATCGACAGGCTGCGTCCACCCGTTGCCGGAAATATACATTCCGCCGAACACATCAAAATAACCGTAAGCCGCTATGGCTTCTTCCATGAGCGTATTATCTTCTGTGATATATCTTGAGATGTCTGTTAAATTCTGGCTTACAAGATTATGATCAAAACCGCGCAGGATCATGTTACGCACATTTTCCGCGATAACGCCGAGCGCCGACTGCGGTTCAAGCATAACAGCTTCGATCTGCGCCTGCGTATTGTAAAAAATATTCTCCACATTACTTAGAAGATGCTTGCGCTCGATATTGCTCATGTAATAATTGCTTAACAACACCATCAGGGCAAACGCAAATGCTACAGCCAGCACCTGCACATGGGTGATAAAATTCCATAATAACTTTATCACATCGCGCATCATAACTGCGCCCTGACCTTCTTCATATAATCTTTCGCCTCAAAAAAAACATCGACTATTTTAGGATCAAAATGAGTGCCTGAGTTCTGCATAATAATATCTATGGCTTCCTTGTCGGTAAACGCTTTTTTGTAAGGGCGCTCAGAAACAAGCGCGTCGTATACATCCACAATCGCCATGATGCGTCCCTGAAGCGGAATCTCCTCGCCCTTTAATCCGCGCGGATATCCCTTTCCATCCCATCTCTCGTGATGAGTTCCGGCAAAAAGTTTCGCGTTACGCAAAAAATAATCTTCTCCGGTTTTCGCGATGATTTCGTCAATAATACGCTCGCCTTCAAGAGCGTGGCTCTTCATAATTTCAAATTCTTCTTCCGTGAGCCTTCCCGGCTTGTTTACGATTACATCGGTAATGGAAATTTTTCCAAGATCGTGCATACGCGCGGACGAAATCATTTTTTCTATGTCCCATCCGTTTATTTCTTCCCCGTATACTCCGCGGGTTTTCATTTCTTCGATTAGTATTTTGATATATATCGATGTCCGTTCGATATGGCCGCCTGTTCCCTTATCGCGGTTTTCGACCATGTCAGCCAGCACTGATATGATGCTGTTCTGAAGCTGATGAAGCTGCGCCGTCCGTTCGCGGATAAGCGTGTCGATGTCAAGATGGGTTTTAATCCTGTTTTGTAAAACCGGCGCGGAAAAAGGTTTAGTGACAAAATCCACAGCGCCCATTTCAAGGCCGCGGGCTTCCACTTCGGCGTCATTTCTGCCTGTAAGAAACATAATCGGGATATCCGCTGAAAGGCTTTGTGATTTAAGCCGTTTTAGAGTTTCAAAGCCGTCCATTCCTGGCATTTCTATATCAAGAAGGATTAAATCCGGGGTAACTTTTTCCAAAAGAGAAAACATTTTCGACGCCGAGGGCATCGTCATCACTCTGTATTGATCTTCCAACACAGCTTCTGCCATTGACAAGTTGGTATCGCTGTCATCAACAACAAAAATGGTCTTCATTAATTAAAAATATCAATATTTTAAAGGTTGATCAATGGCTTTTCTAAAAAAATTGTGCTAAAAATAAAGCATGAAGCGACATTCAATACAAAAAAGCGGGAGGCTTATATGCCTATAAAAATACCGAGGGAACTGCCGGCATATGAGGCTCTTTCCAGAGAACGCGTTTTTGTAATGACAGAGGATCGGGCGCAATCCCAGGATATCCGGCCTTTAAGGGTAGCGATAATAAATCTTATGCCCACAACAATCGACACGGAAACTCAGCTTTTGCGTCTCTTAGGAAACAGCCCGCTTCAGGTTGATATTACTTTTTTGAATATGGGAAGCCACATTTCTAAAAACGCGCCTCCGGGACACCTTGAAAAATTTTATTTAAGCGCGGAGGAAATCGTATACAGAAAAACGCGTTTTGACGGTTTAATAATCACAGGAGCGCCTGTTGAAACGCTGCCTTTTGAAGATGTTGACTACTGGGAAGAACTTGCAAAAGTAATTGATTACTCGCAGAAAAATGTTTTTTCCTGTCTGCACATCTGCTGGGGAGCGCAGGCAGGACTTTACCGCCGCTACGGCATACCTAAACATCCGCTTGAGAAAAAACTTTTCGGCGTTTTCCCCCATGCCGTGAATGAACAACATCACAGTCTTTTCCGCGGTTTTGACGATGAATTTCTCGCTCCTCAGTCAAGGCACACGGCAAGCGACCGTAATGCAATCACTGCGGAGAAACGCCTTACGATTCAATCCGAAACCGCTGAAACAGGCGTCTTTATCAGCACGGCGCGGGAAGGCAGGGAAATTTATGTAAGCGGGCATCTTGAATACGATCCGTTAACATTAGACCGCGAATACCGCCGCGACACCGAACGCGGTCTTCAGATAGATTTGCCGAAAAATTATTATCCCGGCGATAATCCGTCTAAAACGCCTGTTGTACGCTGGCGCGCGCACGCGAATTTATTTTTTGACAACTGGCTCAATTATGTGTATCAGGAAACGCCTTTCGATCTAAATAAATTGGATTAGAAGAATTTTTTAACCGTTAACCACACTAACCTCACGAACCAACTTGCTCATTTTATTAAATCAAATATAGTTATATCAGCTAACACCATTTATGTAATATGATATTTTATGTAATAAATTATGGATATAACTCGCGGCAGGCGGGGAGCGGCTGGTTCCGGTAAACCATTTTTGCGGTTCCCCGCGCAGGAGACCCAGGCGCCTAAGAAAAACAATTTATTAAGCGGTTATTCATAAATTAACAAAATAAATCCTATATATACATTCCACATAGGTGCCGGGCTCTGAAGCGGATTCCCAGCAAAGGTTTCCCGGAACCAGCCGCTCCCCGCCTGCCGCGTATTATATCCATACTAAGTACCTTTCTTGACATTTATAAATACAAATGGTAATTAAAAGTAAAGGATATAATTATGATTTACAGAGACTACGGCAGAACGGGCAAAAAGGTTTCTCTTCTCGGTTTTGGGGGAATGAGGTTTAAAAATGTAGATGACCACGAAGAATGTGTCAGGATGATGATCGCCGCGGCGGAAGGCGGAATTAATTATTTTGATACGGCTCCCGGTTATTTTGAGACAAGAAGCGAGACTGTCTTTGGTAAAGGTCTTGCCGAGCTTAGAAAAAGAGGGCTTCCCTATTTTTGCGCTACAAAAACATTTGAAAGTTCCGAAAGCGGCATCCGACGGGAAATAGAAGCGCAGTTAAAGCGTCTTATGATTGATTCCATTGATTTTTATCATATATGGTGCATTACTTCTTTAAATGTCTGGGAAGATAGAAAGAAAAACGGCGTTGTTCAGACATTTATCAAGTTAAAAGAAGAAGGTTTAATCAAGCATATCTGCGTATCAAGCCACCTTATCAAAAATGAAATAAAAGAACTGTTAATGGACGATATTTTTGAAGGAGTGCTGTTCGGCTATTCCGCGTACAATTTTAAAACAAGACAGGCCGCCTTTGACGCGATAAGGGAGAAAAGACTCGGCGCCGTTGTGATGAATCCCCTCGGAGGCGGCGTTATTCCGCAGCACCCTGAACTTTTTAATTTTATCTGCCGCGAAGGCGAAGACACCGTTACCGCCGCTTTGCGTGTGTTATGGGATCATCCTGAAATAACAAACACGCTTGTCGGCTTTGACACAATGGAACACCTTAACGAAGCGTTACGCGCAATGGACGGTTACAAACCGCGCAGCGCATCCGAACTTGAAGAAACAAAATCAAAAGCGGCGGCTTCCTTTGAAGGCATCTGCACAGGCTGCGCGTACTGCGGCGGCTGCCCTGAGGGTATTCAAATCCCCTATTACATGGACGCTTATAATCAGAAACTTCTTGATAAAAAGTCAAACGACCCCATTGGCAACAGGCTTAAGTGGCACTGGAGTCTTGACAGAGCCGGCGCCGGAAAATGCACGGAGTGCGGCCAATGCGAGACTGCGTGTACTCAGCACATTGACATTATTAAAAGGCTTAAGGAAATTGCCTGCGGCTGAACCTTAATTGCCAAGCAGTATGTTTAAAAGGCGTTCTTCGTCGGCGATGGCGCATAACATTCTCAGTTTAGAAAGACCTTGTAAAAACGCGTACCTTGCTCTGATTTGGCTGTTACGGCTTGTTATCAATGATGATGAAGCGTCAGTTAAATCTGTAATTGAGCTTTGAGACAGGCGGTATCTTTCAGAGTAATATTCATGCTGTCTTTCCGAGTTTTCAAGGGATCTGCGCGATGATAAAAAATCTTCCGCGCAGGTTAGAATACTGTAAACAGCGCTCCTTAAATCCTGATCAAGCGAGCTTTCCGTAGCGGCGAAACTGAGCATTGCCGCATCCCGCGTTATTCTGCTTCTTTCCACCCTGTTATTCATAACCCAAAAATCAATCGGAATGGTTCCGCTTATATTAATTCCGCTTGTTCCGTTGGATATATCAAAACCGTTAGCTGTAGTGTAAATGCCGTTGGTTCTGAATAATGTAGCGCTGATTGACGGTGAATATTCAGCTAACGTCTGATTATGGTTGTGTTCGGCTCTCCGCCTGTTAAGAGACGCTATCGCGAGCGACGGGCTTGACGACGCGAAAACCGTATGAAAAGCATTATAAAGTTCTTCGGCATCTTCATCTGAAACACGCGCCAGGCGGTTAATGGCATCTTCGTATATGTCAAAGTTAATCTGTTCCAGTTCCAGAGGAGCGTTATCTGAAATCCCAGTAAGCGATCTGAAATTGCCGACAACAAGTGTAAGACTGCGCCGCGACTGGTTGCGGGAATTTTCAAGTCTTTCCTTTTCCGTAAGTATTCTTAAATATTCCCCTGTGTTAATAATTCCGCTTC
This sequence comes from Treponema sp., assembly GCA_009786625.1. Taxonomy (GTDB): domain Bacteria; phylum Spirochaetota; class Spirochaetia; order Treponematales; family Breznakiellaceae; genus WQXQ01. The sequence continues at coordinate 2,852 of WQRT01000003.1, read as the reverse complement.
CGTGGCGTATTTCCGCAATGGAAAGATTTAACGATGCCGACTGAAGCGATGACTCCGCGGCTTCAAGTTTTGCGGCGGCTTCAAGCACCGCGTAATAGGCATTATCAACCGAATCAAGCACCCTGAAATATTCCGCGAGCGCTTCCTTCCTTACGCTCTCTGTCGAGATTGCGCTTAACGCCCTTTGGATAAAAAGACGCCCGCCTTGAAAAATTACCTGCGTTATAGAAACGGAAACATTCGCGGAAAGCGTATCAACAGGATTTACAAATTCCCAGTCCCTGAAAAAATTCATTGACGCGCCGTAATTAGCTGAAATTGAAGGCAGCATCGTATAAAGCTGGTTTCTTTCATTGAGTATGCTGCTTCTAAGATCCATATCGTATCTCGCTAAAGATCGCGAAGCCGCAAGCCCGTAAAGCCTTGCCTGTTCAAGATTGACAGTCTGTGAAAAAAGCGCGGAACATGAAACTAGAAAAAAGAATAACGAAGCGAAAGTTCGTGATGCTAGTGCGGTTAGCGGCAGAATTTTCAATATATTAACCATAAAAAATCCTCACTCATATCTTAATGCGTCAATCGGATATAATTTCGCGGCTTTTAACGCGGGATAATAACCGAAAATCACGCCGACAAGCGCGGCGAACAATGCCGAGACCATTACAATTAATGGATTTATCGCGGTCGGGACACCGATAGATGCCAATATCCTGCACACAAGAAACGCCATGCCTATCCCAAGCACGCCTCCCATGATGCTCAATATCACAGATTCAGTTAAAAACTGAAAAAGTATATCGCGTTTTCTTCCGCCGATCGCCATTCTGATTCCAATCTCGCGCGTTCTTTCCGTAACAGAGACAAGCATTATATTCATGATGCCTATGCCGCCTACAAGAAGCGATACGCCGGCGATTGCGGCGAGGAGAGACGTAAGCGTTCTTGATGTCGCGGAAGCCATGTCGATCATATCCGCTTGATTTCTTATATCAAAATCGGATGCCGCGCCTTCCGCGATTTTTCGCGATTCGCGCAGAATCATTTCAACTTCCTTCTGAGCCGCTTCCATGTACTCCTTGCCGATAACGCTTATCACGATCTGCCCGATATTCCGCGAGTTTGTAAGCCGCGTGATTGCGGTATCAAGCGGAACCATAATGACATCATCCTGATCGCTTCCGCCGAGGCTCGCGCCCTTACTCTCAAGAAGACCGATAACGTTAAAATAAACGCTTCCTATCCTTATCTGTCCGTCTATCGCCGAAGCCGCTTCGCCGAAAAGATTTTTCGCCGTGGTGTTTCCCAAAACCGCTACCCTGTTTCTAAGACGCATATCCTCATCATCAAAGAAAAATCCAGCCTGCAAACTCCAGTTGCGCGCGCCGAAAAATTCGGGTTCCACCCCTTGTACAGACACTTGCACATTTCCCTGCCCGCTTGTCACGCTTGAGTTGCTTGAAGCGATGCCTGAAACAGCCGACATAAAAGTGGATTCATCGCGCAGCCTCTGAATATCCATTTTGGAAAACGCGTTAATGCGCGTCATAACCTGCTGCCCGCTTCTTGTTGTCTGCCTGCGCGGCATTACCTGTAATATATTTGTCCCCATAGCCGTTATGCGCGTTTCAATTTCACGCTGCGATCCTTCGCCGAGAGCTACCATTATGATTACAGATCCAACGCCGATAATTACACCTAACGAAGTAAGAAGGCTGCGCATACGGTTTCGCAGTATGGAGCGTATGCATGTATGCAGAAGCTGTAAAATATTCAAAGCGCGTCCTCCGCTGAATGAGCGTCCTCCGCTAATAGCGCGTTATCCGCTAAAAGCGCGTGATCATTTTTCCATTTGACGAGATCGTCTAACGCGCTGCGCCTTTGCGTTACCTGTTTATCAGAGACAAGCTCCCCGTCGCGCAGGGTGATGATCCGTTTTGTGTAATCGGCGAGTTCAGGTTCGTGCGTTACCATGACGATTGTTTTTCCTCTGTCGTTTAACTGCTGGAAAAGCCCCATAATCTCAAGCGTCATCCCGGTGTCAAGATTGCCCGTTGGTTCATCCGCGAGTATGAACGACGGATCGTTTACCATCGCTCTCGCTATGGCTACCCGCTGCTGCTGCCCGCCCGATAACTGAGAAGGAAAATGATCCATCCTGTCGCCGAGACCTACTTCCCGAAGCGCCGCCATTGCCGTTTCCCTGCGCCCGGATGAACTTTGGCGGTTTTCGTTTTTATCCCTTCTCCTGTAAAATAAAGGAAGCTCAACATTTTCAAGAGCGGTTGTACGCGCCAGCAAATTAAACGACTGAAAAACAAAACCGATTTTTCTGTTGCGGATATATGCGAATGTATCTGAATCCGAAGTTGAAGTTTCGATTCCGTCAAGATTATACGTTCCTCCCGAAGGCTTGTCCAAACATCCCAGAATATTCATCAATGTTGATTTGCCGGAACCCGACGGCCCCATAACGGAAACAAACTCTCCAGCCTCGGCGGAAAAATCAAGACCGCGCAGTGCGCGTACAACTACCGTAACCGATTCCTTCTTTGACGATTTTTTTGATTCCATGCGGTATTCACGTTTTATTCCCCGCATATTGATAACGGGCACTAAAGCCTCTCCCTCAGAATCACTTCACGTCCCTCAAAATTATCATCGGCGAATATCTGCGTGGAAGATCCGTCGCTGATGCCGGTACGCACCTGCATAACATCCAGCCTGCCGCTGTCATTCATAAACCATAAATTGCGTAAAACAACGACACGCGCGGCGCGTCCCCCTTGAGTACCCTGCTCCTGACCCCTTGGCGCTCTCGGCGCTCTTTGCCCTGTCATCAAACTTGTTATGCT
>WQRT01000002.1 GCA_009786625.1 Treponema sp. | reverse complement strand
CTTACCGCGGCTCTTAACTGCTCTAAAGTTGTATTCATGCATAAATCAACATTAAAATTTAATCTTCTTAGCATCGCCGCCATATCCTGCGCGTCATGCATCGGATTACGTACATGAGGGAGATTTTCATAATTGGAATTTCCTATAATAAGAGCAAATCTGTCAGTACTGCCGCCGGCCGATCTTCCTGACGACGCGCAATCCGTAAGAAATATGCTGACAGCTAATATAGCAATAAAGATCAATTTTACATTTTTCATGCTTATGTCTCCTATAAATTATCGTTCTGATTAATACTCCGCATTTTCTCAGTATAAATTGCACTTATATTTTAGTCAAGTTATTGTTTTAGCCCCTGTCCGGGGACACGAAGAATTAAAAGTATTACTGTTACCGCCGGTTTATTCCGATTACCGTTCCAGTTTTCTGTAAACATAACGATGCGGGCTGTCCGCGGCTGAGCCGAGTTTTTCGCGCCGCCATTGGGCGTACTCCGACCAGTTGCCGTCGTACCAGACAACCTCGCCGTCCTCAAAGGCGAGTATATGCGTGACTATCCTGTCTAAAAACCAGCGGTCGTGGCTTACAACTAGACTGACTCCCGCGAAAGCGTCAAGCGCTTCTTCCAGTGCGCGTAACGTATTTACGTCGAGATCGTTGGTCGGCTCGTCGAGTAACAGAACATTCGCGCCTTCTTTAAGCATCATCGCGAGATTAAGGCGGTTGCGCTCTCCGCCGGAAAGCACGCCGGTTTTTTTTGATTGATCGGCTCCGGAAAAATTAAACCATGCGCAGTAGGCGCGGGAGTTCACTTCGCGCGCTCCCTGCCCGAAACCGATTTTAATTAAATCCTGGCCGCCTGACAACTGCTCCCATACGCTTTTTTCCCCGTCCAGCGTTTCGCGCATTTGATCCGCGTAACCGAGTTTAACGCTGTCTCCAAGGCGCAGTTCTCCTGAATCAGGTTTTTCCGTCCCTGTTATCATTTTAAAAAGCGTTGTTTTACCCGCGCCGTTTGGACCGATTATTCCGACACACGCTCCGGGCGGTACGTTAAATGACATATTGTCGAATAACAGTTTCTCGCCGAAAGATTTTGAAAGACCTTCCGCTTCAATTACAAGTTTACCCAGATGAGGTCCCGCGGGAATCGTTATTTTATTGCTTGACGCGGCGGTACGGGATTTTTCACGCTCGTCATCCTGATAGAGTTTTTCGTAATTTGAAATGCGCGCCTTGCTTTTCGCGTGGCGTCCTTTGGGGCTCATGCGTATCCATTCAAGTTCGCGCTGTAATGTTTTGCGCCTGTCGCTCTCGCCCTTTTCTTCCTGCGCCATTCGTTTTTCTTTCTGCTCAAGCCAGCCTGTGTAATTTCCCTTCCAGGGGATTCCTTCGCCGCGGTCGAGTTCGAGAATCCAGCCCGCGACATTATCCAAAAAGTAACGATCATGAGTTACAGCGATGACAGTGCCTGAGTAATCGCGCAGATGGCGTTCAAGCCACGCGACAGTTTCCGCGTCAAGATGATTTGTCGGCTCGTCGAGTAACAGGATATCGGGTTTTTGCAGTAAAAGCCTGCAAAGCGCGACGCGCCTTCTTTCGCCGCCTGAAAGATGATCGACAACTTCGTTTCCGGGAGGGCAGCGGAGCGCTTCCATCGCAAGCTCAAGGCGGCTGTCAAGATTCCAGCCGTCGGCGGCTTCAATCTTTTCCTGCAGCTCGGCCTGCTTCACTCCGAGTTTATCGTAATCCGCGTCAGGATATCCGAACGCCTCGCTTACCTTGTCGAACTCGGCGAGAAGATCGACAAGATCTTTCGCGCCTTCGGACACAATTTCCTTTACCGTTTTTCCCTGTTCAAGATATGGTTCCTGTTCAAGAAAGCCGATTGTAAACCCGGGGCTTATTGTTGTCTCTCCGGCGAACTCGCTGTCAACGCCGGAAAGAATTTTTAAAAGGCTTGATTTCCCCGAACCGTTAAGACCGATAACGCCGATTTTTGCTCCGTAGAAATAGGAGATGCTGATATCTTTTAAGACTTGCTTGGTTCCATGTTTTTTAGAAACCTTGTACATGGAATAAATTATTTTTTTATCATCTGTTGACATGTATATAGTATACAATAACGGATAAATTATTATCAATATATACTTGCCAAATTAAAAATATCATTCATAATGATATGCACGTATAAAAATGAGTTTTTTTTATTTTTGCGTTCCGGAGGAATTACGATGAATTATACAGCTAAGGATCTGAATCCCGTNAAGGATTTTATCACATGGACNAATAAGTGGGCGTGCGGGATTAAAGTAATAGATGACCAGCACAAGGCGCTTGTCGAACTTGTAAACGATTTGTTCAAGCATGTTACNGGAGAGGATAAACAGGAACACGATTATTTTGACAAGGTTATACAAGAACTTGTTAATTATGTAAAAGTGCATTTCGCCGCGGAAGAGAAAATTCTGATTGCGACAAAATACGCGGGTTACGCCGAACATAAAAAACAGCACGATCTTTTTATCCGCACTGTTGTCGAAAATATTAAACTTTACGAAGCCGGTAAACGCTACACCCTTTCTACTTTCGCGCGGTTTTTAAAGGACTGGATTCTTTCACATATCGCGATGATGGATAAACAATATTTTGAATACCTTCACAAGATCGCAAGCCGTAAAGCCGACGGAAAATTATCGATCAATAAAGACGATGTAAACAACCTGTAATCATGTCGCTGAACTGGAAAGAGATCAATCTAATCCTCGAAGAGCTTGATATTGAGGGAGCGCAGATCCAGAGCGCCGTGCAAAGCGCGTATGATGTAATAATTTTGCGCCTTCATAAAAAGGGCGGGACAAAACAAATCCTTGTCAGTTTAAGTTCAGGCGCGTGCCGCATCCATGAAACCTTCCTCGCGGCTAAAGGCGCCGTTCCAAAAAACGATAAACCCCTGCGTTTCGCGCAGTTTCTCTCATCAAAAATCGTTAACGGCTGGATAACGGAAGCTGTTCAGCTTGGAGATAACCGCATTGTAAGGGTTACCGTTAAACGCCATGAAAGTATTTTTAAACTGTATATCCGCCTTTGGTCAAACGCCGCGAATTTCATCGTAACGGATGAAGAAGGCGTTGTGTTGGACGCAATGCGCCGCCATCCCAAGCGCGGTGAAGTAACAGGCGGCAGTTACGCGCCTGAAGAAGCAGAAGAAAAAAATGATCTGCCGCAAAAAACCGCGCGGAAGGAATACAATATACGCGAAATTCCTGGCGAAGGATCATTCAATAAAAAGATCGATGAATTGTACGCATCGCAGGGAGGCAGCCTTTCGCTTGACGCATTGAGGGAACAGGCAAGGCGCGTCTGCGAGGGAAGCATGGGAAAGATCGCTTCCGCGCTTGAAAGACTGCGGGAAAAGGAAAAAGCGTTTACCGGTGCTGACAGGCTTAAAAACTACGGTGATTTAATTTTATCAAATATCGCGGTAATCAAACCTGATGACAAATGGCTTGAAGTAACAGATGAAAGCGGAACTATACGAATCGAACTGGAACCGCGTACCGCTCCCGCGGCAAAGGCTGGAAAATATTACGAGCAATACAGAAAAGCGAAAAACGGGCTTGCCGATATTCAAAAAGAGATCGAAGAAGGCGAAAGGGAATTAAAGGAAGTAACTGAAAGACTTGAACGTCTGTTAGGTGAAACAAATCCGCTGGTTCTCGCGAAAATTTTAAAAACCGGCGGCGCCGGAAGCGGCGTAAAAATATCAAAAAAAGAAAAATCGCGCCCCGGGCTTTCGTTTAAACGCGGAGACTGGCTTATCATCGTAGGCAGGGACGCGAAAGAAAACGACGAGCTTCTGCGCCGCCACGTTAAAGGAAACGATCTGTGGCTGCATGCAAGGGATTATCACGGCTCTTATGTGTTTATCAAGCAGAGAGCTGGTAAAACTGTTCCCCTCGATATACTTCTTGATGCCGGAAACCTCGCGATCTTTTATTCAAAGGGTAGAAACAACGGCAAGGGAGATTTATTTTACACGCACGTTAAATATTTAAGGCGCGCGAAAGACGGCCCTAAAGGCCTTGTAATTCCCACTCAGGAAAAAAACCTGCATGTAAAAGTTGAGGACGAGCGCCTGCGCGTTCTGGAAAACTGTAAATGCTGATCATTCCGCCACGCCGGATGTTTTAACTATTTTTCGAATTCTGCGTTTTTTACTTGCATACGGCATTTGCAAACACTAGAGTTAATGTATATGGAAGCTGTGCTTGCCCAGAAAAGACGAGTTCGCAGCCCTGTCGGCTGCGGATTGTTTTATCCCGAAGACAGGGGAGAAACGCTTGAGATCCTCAAGTCTTTCGGTCTTGATAAGGGTAAAGGCGGGTACGCTAAGGCGATTGTGGCTCCTCACGGGGCATGGAGATTCTCCGGGGTTCTGGCGGCAAACGCGTTTTTATCGGCATTGGGAAGAAGCGGGAACATCAGGCGTGTCGTTATTCTGGGGCCGTGCCACGATAAAAGGGAAAAAGGGATATTTCTTTCCAATTCCTACTCATTTTATACCCCCCTCGGCAACCTTACAGTTGATCATAAAATGTCAGAAGAGCTTGAGTTTGCCGGAAGTTTTATCGAAATAAATGATATCCCTCACCTTGGGGAACATTCCATCGAAATTCTTCTTCCTTTTGTAAAATATTGCTTCCCCAATGCCTCGATTGTGCCGGTTTTAATGGGGCAGCCAGAAGCTCAGTATATTAATGATTTAGCGGGCGCGTTAAAAAAGGTTATAACGCCGGTGCTGAACGAGACCCTGATCGTTGTTTCCTGCAATCTCTCCTGTGATAATGATGATGCGGCGGCGCGGTTTCAGGCGCAGGAAGTTTTAAGGCTTTTTCTTGAAAGAGATTCAAACGCGCTTGCTTCCGCCATTCTGGACGGCAGGCTCAACGCTTGCGGCGGCGCTCTCGTTGTAAGCCTTTTTGAAAGCGGCCTTGTCGATAAAACCAAATTACGCTGCGCCGAATCAAACCTTGTAAGCGCCGTTAGCGCGGAGAACAGCACAGTCTATTACAGTGAACTCTCATTCGCATAATAATTGACATTTGCTCTGTAAAAAAAGCCGATAATGTAGTATGCGAAGATTTGTAATCATTTTGTCCATAATATTGATTTTCCCGTTCTTGCTTGCTGCATGCAGGTCGCAGCCTGATGCCGCCGGAGAACCGGAAATAACTTTCGAAGCCGAAGCGGAAATTCAATCTGATCCTGAACTTATCATCCTTGAACCTATACTGGAAGTTATATCAATCGTTATTTTACAGGCTGATATTGTTGTCACCGAATTTGAAGCGACTTTGAGAATCACAAACCCTAATGAATTCGCGGTCGCGCTTTCAGAGCTTACTTATCAGTTATACGGCAATGGAATGTTCTGGGCAGAGGGCGCGGGAAGCGGTCTTTTGGACATTCCTCCTCTTGAAAGCGCACAGTCGGCATTCAGGTTTAATATGAATTTTATCAATATGAACCGCAGGCTTTTAGACGATGTTATTAATATGCGCGAGGTTAATTACAGATTCAGAGGGCAGGCGAGGGTGCAGCCTGATCTTCCCAATATAGGCGCTTTTTTGATGAATTACGATTGCTCGGGATCATCCTCCGTGCAGCAAAGAGAGCGGGCGGAAAACAGAAACAGACAGCGTTACAGCCGCAGTTAAAAATTTAAATCAGGCGTTTACAGCTCCTCTTACGCGTTCCGGGTCAAAGCCTCTGTCTGTCTGCGGATTTATTTTTTTTATTTCAAAATAGATGAGCGCATTTGCGGATAACGTTATATTGATGTTAAGAGTCTTGTCCGTTACCTGAAATCTTTGCGTTGCTGTCCGCGGCTGAGCAGTTTCGCGTAACAGTTTAAGCTGGCTTTCGCCGGGGTACGGCGGGGAGCCTATGTCGATCCACGCTTTAAGCGGATTGCATGTATTTTCGTCTACCAGTTTTTTTACCAGAGAGTAATCGCCGTTTTCAAGTTCAAACGTAAAATCAAGCGTTATGTCTGACCCGCCTGAGTCCTCTTTGGGGTTCCACGCGATACCAGCAAGCCCGCCTTTTTCGTTTTTAGTAATGATAAAATTTTCGTTACGCGCAATTGCGTCTGTTCCGATTTTACTGAAGAACTCAAACGCCCAAAATGTCGGTTTTGGTATCATCCCGTTGGCAAGAAGCCCGAAGCAGCCTGAAAACGGAGTAAAGGAAACGCCGGCTTCCTCGAACACATCGCCGAATGTCCAGTAAGAGTAAGACGCGCAAGTATCTCCCATTTCGCTTAACAGGCGGGCTGTATAAGCGGCGTTAAGGTTTGTATCATGAATCGGATTAAGAGGAGAGTAGGATGTGTTAAACTCCGTTATGTGCATATCCATGCCCTTGTACCGCGGAAAGCTGTCAATGATCCCGCGGCTTATTTTAAGTTCGGCAAGGAAAACTTCGGGCGGACGCAGTTTCTGGTAAACATAATGCCCGTTTACATCGGGCATCTCGGTCGCGTAAGCATGGCGCGTAACAAAATCAAGGGGAGCGCCGCTTTTTGAGCAATATTCAAGAAAACATTTTAACCAGCGTTCGTCATCGACTCCGCAGATGGAAGGACCGCCGACACGGAGGATTGAATCGCAGCTTTTTACCGCTCTTGAAGTGACATCATATAGTTTAAAATACTCGTCCATATCGGCGTTTTTCCAGAAACCTTTCAGGTTCGGCTCGTTCCAAACTTCAAAAAGCCATGTTGACACTTCCTTTAAGCCGTACCGCTCAATCCAGTGATTAACAGATGCTTTGATCAACTCAGCCCACTTATCGTAATCGGACGGCGGAGTGACATTGCCTTTCCAGTAAAAAATAGTTTGATCTCCTGACGCGAGTTTTTTCGGCATGAAACCGAACTCGACAAAAGGTTTTAATCCCAAAGATAGATAATCGTCAAAAACCATGTCGATGTAGCGGAAGTTAAACTCAATTTTTTCCTCTCCATCAACGTTATAAGTATGATAAACGCCCATGTCATCGCAGAATAAACCATGGCCGCGGATATAAGAAAAATGAATATCTTTCTGAATCTTCTCCAGTTGATTGTGGTACTCGTGACGCAGGGCAAGGTTCATGCGGCCTGTGCCGACGCAGAATGAAGCCTTATTGTTAAACGGCGTTTGAGCGTTACTGTTAATTTTTATTTTCTTTGTTTCCATATTGATGTTGATTATATATTTTTATTTGAAATGTGAATAGATTATAAAAACTCTATTCACAACAGCCGGCAGGCGGGTAGTCCGGAAAACCTTTGCTGAGAATTCGCTCCAGAGACCCAACACCAAAGCGGTAAATGATATTTAAAGATACATTAAGTAAAAACCGGAATAGCCGCTTAATAATTTATACTTTCTCTTAGGTGTCAGGTCTCTTGCGCGAGGAACGGCAAAAATGGTTTCCCGGACTACCCGCCTGCCGGCTGCGGTTAATGAGATTTAATTAAGCCATTAAAACTATATAAATCTGTATGATAAAATAAAATCTTGATAAATAAAATGTTTTATTATATATTGATACATGGAGGATTTATGAAAAGAGCGCCGGTTTTTCTTTTTATTTTTTTGATTGGGTCTTTGGTTTTCGCGCAGCAGAATGTTTCCGCTCCGCCTAAATTCGCCCTTGTAATCGGGAACGGGGCGTACACTAATTTAAGCCGCCTTGCCAATCCTGTAAACGACGCAAACGATGTAGCCGCCGCGCTTCGCAATCTTGGTTTTAACGTAACTGTTTTAACTAACGCAAACCTGGATCAAATGATGACCGCGGTGATGCAGTTTAAAAACAGACTCTCCGTATCGGAGAATGCCTACGGTCTTTTCTTTTACGCCGGTCACGGAGTACAGATGGGCGGAGTCAATTACCTAATCCCCGCCGACGCGAACATCCCGGGTGAAAATTTTTTACGAACCCGGTCTTTAGCCGTTCAGGAAGTTCTTGATGAAATCAACAGCGCCGGAAACGAATTAAACATCGTTGTCCTTGACGCGTGCCGCGACAACCCATTTAGCTGGGGATCGCGCTCCGGCAGCCGCGGTCTTGCCGTAGTCGCCGCCCAGCCCGCCCACAGCATTATCGTATACGCCACAAGCGCAGGCTCCGTCGCCTCCGACGGCACAGGCAGAAACGGTCTTTTTACAAGCCACTTTTTAACAAACTTGAGAACCCCGGGCTTAAGCATTCAGGAAGTATTTAACCAGACAGGCGACGCCGTTTCCAGATCCAGCAACCGCCAGCAGGTTCCCGCCATTTACAGCCAATACTTCAGAACAGCCTACTTTGGAACACAGCCAGCGCCAGTTGTTCAACCGCCTGTAACGCCTCAGCCGCCAGCGGCTACTGTTCAACCTACACCGGCAGCAAACACCACAGTCCCCGCGGGTTTCGTACGCATACAAGGCGGAACATTTACGATGGGAAGTCCTGCGAATGAGCCAGGGTATATTAGTACTGAAACACAGAGGCAAGTTACAGTAAGTTCATTCAGCATGGGTGTAAATCCCGTAACGGTAGGAGAGTTCCGCAGATTTGTAAACGCAAGCAGATACCAGACAGAAGCGGAAAGAAGCGGAGGCGGTCATGTTTGGACAGGGAGCCAATGGGAAACGAGAGCGGACGCGAACTGGAGGAATCCGTATTTTACGCAAGCTGATAACCACCCTGTAGTGCTTGTAACATGGAATGAAGCGGTGCAATATTGTAACTGGTTAAGCGCGCAGGAGGGATTGACACCCGCGTATAATATAAGCGGAACAAATGTAACATGGAACAGGAGCGCGAACGGGTACAGACTGCCGACGGAAGCGGAATGGGAATACGCGTGTCGCGCCGGAACAACGACAGCGTATAACACAGGAGCAAGCATAACGACGAATCAAGCGAATTATGATAGAACATCGTATAGTACAACCCCCGTAGGAAATTACGCTGCAAACAGATACGGCTTACACGACATGCACGGAAATGTATGGGAGTGGTGCTGGGACTGGTACGGAGATTACCCTGCAGGAGCGCAGAATGATCCAACGGGTGCGTCCTCGGGGTGGGGCCGCGTGCTACGCGGCGGCAGCTGGAACCTTTCAGCCGCCTACATCCGTTCTGCGTCCCGGAATCTCAGTACTAGTCCTACTGACCGGGGCATCGACAGCGGTTTCCGTGTCGTCCGCAATTAGTTTGGCTCAGGTTAGGGGATAGGGGTTAGGTAACATGGCAACTGCTGCCAAATTTGTTCGTCTTTGTTCGTGTGGTTCGCGGCTAATAAATTCTCCGTGTCTCTGTGAACTCAGTGCCTCTGTGTGGAATTTTAGAAATGGTAGCTGCTACCGAATCTGTTCGTCTTTGTTCGTGTAGTTCGCGGCTAAAAGATTCTCCGTGTCTCTGTGAACTCAGTGCCTCTGTGTGGAATTATTGAAAACTGGTAGCTGCTACCGAATTTGAATAAAGGCAGCGGTTACCATTTAGTTAAGTTTTGAATAAAGATAATTATTGACTAATTGTTGAACATTACAAGTTTCTAATACATTTTTCATATCATTTATATAAACTTTTTTTATTGCGGCTGCTGCGTCCGTAGCTAAAAGACCGATACCCCATTCTCTTAAAAAATCAATCTGCCTTTCGTCAAAATATTTTAGTCCGATTATGTAGTAATCCTGGCTTCTATCATATCTAATCCTCATCCACCTTTTATTTATCAGACCTTCGACAATCTCATCTCTTGCTTTGCCCTCAAGTCCAAATGTTTCTCTGTATTTATCATAAATTTCTTTGATATAATTTAAATTAAATCCGAATACTTCAGGGTTTTTGATTATTACATCTATGTGAGTAGATTTAACTGACAACATCTCGCCATTGGGAGATACCCAATAAGCATCACACATAACTACACCTTTTACTAAATCATCACTCGTTTCGCTGAGTAATTTGCTAAAACCATCATTTAAGTCCATTTACTTTGTCTTTGCATTATATCAATTTAATCTTTAAATGTCAAAACATATATTTTTTAATCCGTGAGAATCCGTTAAATCCGCGGTAATCTATGTCCCTAATCATCCATCCTTAAAATATTGATTTTTTTGAAAAATAACGTAAAATGTGTTATAATTAACATTGAGGCTGAAAATGAATATAGGCAACCTTAGAGCCAAAATTACAAAGGATTTTTCCGATTACTACAGCGAGGAAGGACTCGCCGTTATTAATGATTATTGCGACAACGACAATGACGCTTTTAATTTTATCATTTCTGACACGATAAACCGATGCGGCTCCCGCGCTGATATCCTGTTGTTAAGGGTATTAAAAAAGAAATTAAATTTTAATGATATTGATGAAGAGCTTAACGCGGCCTTTACCGAAAAATTAGCTGAAATTCAAAATAAAAAAAATCTGTCATGTAAAGAGCCTTTTGATTTTGTCAAAAGATGCGATCCCGCTCAGCTTCTCCGTTTATTGCTGCCGGAATTGCCGCAGACAATAGCGGTTGTTCTGTCTTATCTGGAACCGGATAAAGCCGCGGTTTTGCTGCAGAATTTTCCACAGGAAGTTCAAGGCGAGGTCGCTAAACGTGTCGCCATGTTAAACGTGATTGAGCCTGATACAATCATGGTAATAAAAAAAATATTAGAAAAAAAACTGTTGACGGCGGCGCAGGGAGTCACGATTACCCCCGGCGGCATCGATTCGATAGTGGAAATTATCAACCTTGTTGATCGCGCATCAGAAATACAGATAATCAAGATGCTTGAAGAGGAAGATCCCGAACTGGCGGAAGAAATTAAAAACAGAATGTTTACGTTTGATGATATCGTAATGCTTGACGACCGCGCCATTCAAAAGGTTCTGCGTGAAATTGATAATAAGGATGTGCTGGCGAAGGCTCTTAAAGGCGCAGACATGAATGTTCAAAATAAAATTTTTAAAAATCTTACAAAACATGCTGCGGAAACCTTAAAGGAAGATTTGGAAAGTATAGGGCCGGTTCTGTTACGCGATGTTGAAAATGCGCAGTCGCAAATAGTTTCCATTATACGCAATCTGGAAGAAAAGGGTGAAATTGTTCCTGTAAGCGAAGGTGATTTAGCGGTATGAAAAAAATGAATTACATTTTAATTTCTATGATTGCAAGAATTGCATATTCGGATAAATAGAGGATTTGATATGACAGAAGTTTTAACAAGCGATGAAATTGATAAATTGCTTACAGCGATAAATGCAAGCGATACTCAACCTGAAGATTTTAGACCGGCGCGCAGCGGCCGGAAAATTAAAATATATGATTTTAAACGCCCTGATAAATTTTCAAGAGAACAAATTAGAAACATTTCTATAATACACGAAAATTTCGCGAGATTGGCTACGAATTCCATTTCGGCAAAATGCAGGGCAATGAGCCATGTTCATGTCGCCTCTGTTGATCAGCTGACTTACGAAGAATTTTTAAGATGCACTCCGGTTCCGACAACTCTTTCGGTTATCAATATGGCGCCTCTGCGCGGGAACGCGGTGATGGAGATTGATCCCGCTATCACATTGGCGATGTTGGACGGAATATTGGGAGGTTACGGAGATATTCCGAGAACTCAGCATGAATTAACTGATATCGAAACGTCTTTGATGGAAGGCGTTATTCAAAAATTGATTGCCGACCTGCGTGAATCGTGGCGGACGGTGCTGGATTTACAGCCAAAGCTAAAGACGATAGAAACAAGTCCCCAGTTTGTGCAAATTGTCCCGCCTACGGAAATGATTTTACTTATAACATTAGAGACTAAAATTGTTGNCATTGAAGGAATGATGAATATTTGTATTCCGTTTTTAACCGTCGAACCTGTTTTGGGAAAATTATCCGATTCTTACGGATGGCATACTAAAAAAAGCGGCGCCGATAAAATTAATGCTGATAATTTTGAGAATATAAATAAAGTAATAAGAGCCGAATATTTTAAAAAAGAAATTTCAATGGAAAAATTATCCGCTCTGTTAAAATCAAAAGGAATAATTATAAATGACGGGCAGACTCCATATTCGGGAAAACTGTATATGGACAATGTATGCATCGCAGAATTTAACGGCCGCGTAACGGAAAACGGCAGTAAAAAAATATGCATATCCAAAAAGGAATGTAAATCGGAGAAAAATTACATGAGCGCAAAAAACAATGTATTGGAAGAAAGCGGAACGTTAAAAGACATTAATGTTCAGATTATCGCGGAGCTTGGAAGAACTGTAAAAAATCTGGGGCAGGTTTCTGAACTGGCGGAAGGCACAATTCTTGAACTGGATAAAATGGCAGGTGACCCTGTTGATATATACGCGAATAATGTCAAAGTAGCCGTCGGAGAAGTAGTCGTTATAGACGAAAGCTTCGGAGTTAGAATTACGGACGTTGTAAAAGAATAAAAGCGTCAGGCTTTTTTTACGTTTCGCGCCAATGTCCTATTTTTCTGATTTTTTGATTTCTGTACCGCACCAGCACTTCAGGTTTTCTGGCGCAGATATCGTCTAAATCCTTAACAAGAATATTTTTAATCGTTTTCGCTGTTCCATCGGGATCGGTGTGAGCGCCTCCCGGAGGTTCGGGAATAATTCCGTTTATTACCTTAAAGTCAAGAAGATCACCGCTTATTATGCGAAGCATTGCCGCAGCGTCTTTTGCCTTGGACGCGTCCCGCAGGAGTATTGACGCGCAGCCCTCGGGGCTTATCACGGAATAGATCGCGTTTTCCAGCATATAAACTTTATCGCCGACTCCGAGACCGAGCGCTCCTCCTGAACCGCCTTCCCCGATGATAATGCAGATAACAGGCGTTAATAGCTGGGAAAAATCGCATAAGTTACGCGCAATGGCTTCGCCTATGCCGCGTTCTTCCGATTCAATGCCGGGGTAAGCGCCTGATGTATCAATAAAAGTTATTACGGGACGCTTGAATTTTTCNGCTTCTTTGGCNAGGCGCAGAGCTTTGCGGTACCCTTCAGGATTTGCCATGCCGTGATTGCGGTAAACATTTTCTTTTAACGTTCTTCCTTTTTGATTGGCGATAATCGTTACAGGTCTTGAATCTAAAAAGGCAATCCCTCCGATAATCGCCGGATCATCGCCGTACGCGCGGTCGCCGTGAAGTTCGAAAAAGCCGTTGAATATTCTTGTAATATAATCCATCGCGTAAGGTCTTTCGGGGTGGCGGGCGAGTTCGACTTTTTTCCAGACTGCTTCGGCTTTTGACATGGAACGTATTTTTTCTTCCAGTATCGCAAGTTCATCATCGGCTTCAATATCAGATTCATTAATTAGATTTTTTAGTTCTTGAAATTTTTTCTCAAGATCATTTCTGTTTTGCGTATTCATAAACCGCATCCTTTGTCATCCGTTCCGGGACAGTGAAGATCGATAAGCGAAGAAATTGTTTTCCTTTGATCGCTTCTTTGCACAATAGCGTCTACGAAGCCTTTTTCTAACTGGAATTCCGCTCTCTGGAATCCTTCGGGAAGAATTTGCCTGATCGTGCCTTCTATAACGCGCGGACCCGCGAAACCGATTAACGCGCCGGGTTCCGCCATTATAATGTCAGCTAACATCGCGAAGGATGCCGTTACGCCTCCGGTTGTCGGATCGCAGAGTATAACAAAATACGGAACGCCGGCTTTTGCGAGTTCTGCCGCCGCGCTTGATGTTTTGGCCATCTGTAAAAGTGAAAATATTCCTTCCTGCATTCTCGCGCCGCCTGATGTCGTATAAAGCAGCACAGGAATTTTTTCTTCAGCTCCTTTTAAAAGGGCGCGTGTCACTTTTTCTCCTACTACAGATCCCATAGAGCCGCCCATAAAGTTAAAAGACATTATTCCAAGTATTAAAGGTTTTCCTTCTATTGTGCATGTTCCTGTGACAACCGCGTCTTTCATCTGCGCTTTTGCCTGCGCTGCGGATAATTTTTCTTCGTAGCCTGCGAGATCAATGGGATTAAGCGAATGAAGATTGCCTGAAAATTCGCTGAAACTGCCTTCGTCTGCAAGGTAAGCGATTCTTTGCATCGGTTCCATTCTGTAATGAAAACCGCAGCCGGGACACGTGTTAAGAGAGGCGCTTACATCATTTTCGTTATACGAAATTTCACACTTTGGGCAAACTTGAGCTTCTGTGTCTTTCATTTTTTATTTCCTTTCCATATCCGGGTACCATGATGTTCCGAAAACACCATAATGGAATACAGGATGATTTATAATGCATCTTTGGCGTTCAATATTTGTTTTTATCCCGTCGACAACAAGTTCGCGTAACGCTCTGTCCATTTTCGCTAAAGCGTGTTTTCTGTCAATATCGTGAACAATAAGTTTCGCGATCATCGAGTCATAGTGCGGAGAGATTGTGCATCCATTGTATAAAAACGAATCAAAGCGGACACCCATGCCGCCCGGAATTTCAAGCCGGGCTATTTTTCCGGGAGTAAGCGCGTTGATTCTACATTCAATTGACCAGCCGTTTATATTAATCGCGTTTGGATCAATTTCCATGCGTCCTTCTACGCAGGCGAGAATCTGCTGGCGGATAATATCAATGCCCGTAACAAATTCGCTGACAGGATGTTCAACTTGAACACGCGCGTTTACTTCCATAAAGTAAAAATTTTCTCCTTCTACAAGGAATTCGATAGTGCCGGCTCCGCGGTATTTTAAATCCTTAAACATTGGAACTGCTCCTGCCGCCATTGCTTCCCTCATTTTATCGGTCACCGCCGGAGATGGGCTTTCCTCTATAAGTTTTTGATGATTCATCTGTACCGTGCAGTCACGCTCGCCGAGGACGGCGGCATTTCCGTTACCGTCAGACAGTATTTGCAGTTCCACATGGCGCGGGTTTTCAAGATATTTTTCTAAAAAGACAGTTCCATCCGCGAAATTTGTCTTGGCTTCGCGGCTTGCAAGACTGATGTTTTCCGCGAGATCCTCAGGTTTGCGAACAATACGCATTCCTTTGCCGCCACCGCCAGCCGCCGCTTTTATAATAACTGGAAAACCGATTTTTTCCGCTTCTTCTACAGCCTTACCGTCATTTGCGTTTAACGCTCCTGTTCCCGGCGTAACAGGAAGTCCGTACTTGCGGGCTGTCTCCCTTGAGCGTACCTTGTCACCTAACAACTCTATTACATCAGGATCAGGACCGATAAAAACAAGACCGTTGCCGCGGACAAGTCGCGCGAAAGCGGCGTTTTCTGAAAGAAATCCGACTCCGGGATGTACCGCGTCGCAGTGTGTGTGCATTGCCGCCATTATAATATTATCTGTATTCAGGTAACTTTGCGATGAAGGTGCGGGGCCTATACAAACGGATTTATCCGCCATCTTTACATGGAGGCTGTCCTTGTCCGCGGCGGAGTAAACGGCTGTTGTTTCAAGTCCCATTTCACGGCAGGCGCGGATAACACGGACAGCGATTTCCCCGCGGTTAGCGATAAGAATTCTTTTTACCTTTGTCTGCGCTTGATTTAATTTCGCCAAACAATGCTCCTTAATTTCGTTTAACGGTAAAAATTTCCTGTCCGTATTCAACCATCTTTCCGTTATCCGCGTGAACTTCGATAATTTCACAGTCAAATTCAGCGTCAAGATGATTCATCATTTTCATGGCTTCGAGAATACAAAGAGTTTGACCCGCTTTTACTTTTGTTCCGGGCTTTACAAAAGCCGGAGCGTCAGGTCCCGGCGATGAATAAAAAACCGCCACTATCGGGCTTATTATTTTTTCGTTTTCACATAACAGTGTCTGTGCTGCTGGTGAAGGTTCAACCAAGTTCTGACCGGTTTGCGGCGCGGCTTTTGAGCTTGATATGACAGAAACACCGCCGTGTTCAACCGTTAAAGGCGTGGTTCCCGCCGTATTTTGCGCGTTTGCTTTTCGCAGCGCGAGGCGTACATTTCCATCATTAAAATCAAGCTCAGTGATTTCCGATGAATTAAACTTATCAATAAGAGCTAAAAAAAATTTATCATCCATAATGTGATCTCCTCATGTATTATAATCAACTCCGTCAATATCAAATCCGTGTACTCCTAAAAAATCTTTTTTAAAACCGAGTATATCTGTTTCTGTAAAGACATTTTCCGGTGTAATTAATTTTACCCTTTCTGTTACAGCGTTTTGAACATCATCGCGCATTTCCCAATCATCCATGCGGATGCGGTTTTCATTGTCAACAGGAACATTGCCGTCCGCGGTATAAAGCCTGTCACGGTATAAACGCGCGATTTGTTCAATGCATCCTTCATGAAGCCCCATATCTTTCATTACTTTAAAGAGGGAAGCGATGTAAAAAGGTATAATCGGAATAACAGCGCTTGATCGCGTAACGAGTGCTTTATTTACAGATACCCATGCGCCGCGGATTTTTTTTATTACTGTATAATTTTTATTTATTTCACGGATAGCGCGTTCAAGATCTTCTTTTGCTCTACCGATGGTTCCGTTTTTGTAAATTGCCCATGACGACTCAGGGCCGATATAAGTGTATGCGGCGGCGCATGTTTGCGGCGAAAGAAGCTCCTCCTTGTCAAACACATCCATCCACAATTCTAAATCTTCTCCTCCCATTACTTTGACGGTGTTAAAAATTTCCTCTTCGGTCGCGCCTTGCGCTTCGGCGGCGCTAAACGTTCCGTCCATAATGTTGAGTGTTTTCCCGGAGAAAGATCCGCCGATAGGTTTTATTACTGATTTGTGCATAACGCCCGTTTTGGGATCGGTTCTTACGGGAGACGCGAGTGAGTAAATGAATAAATCGATCTTCGCAGGGATCCCCGCTTTTGCGGCCGCCCGCTTAACCGCTTCGACAGCCGCCTCTTTAGCTTCGTTCGAGTAAGCATCTCCGTTTAACGTAATAGAAACTAATCCCGCTTTATCAGCTTCGATATCAAATGTGTTATTGTTGTAAAAACCCGGCGTTCCCGATCTTTTTTCTGTCGGTTCATTTTCGTAAGACAGACCGACAGTCGCGGCTTTGTAACCGAATCCGGCGCAAATACGGCTCGCAAGCCCGTAACCGTTAGAGCAGCCGGCAACAAACGCCAGTTTCGGTGAGACTGCGGTTTTGGATAAATTCTTTTTCGCGTATTCAATTTGATTTTTTACATTAGCCGCGCATCCTTCAGGGTGAGCGTTCAAACAAATGTTGTTGCGAATCATTGGTTTAATCGGCATAAATTATTCCTCCTTTTTATTTCCTACAAGGCACATCCACTCAGCTTCAGCCGCGGTTTCATCTCCTACATAGACTTTTCCGCGCTGTTTGATCATTTTAGTTGACACACGTAGATTTTCAATTTCGCAGCGGACTTCGTCGCCGGGACGCACCTGACGGCGGAATTTTACCTTGTCTACTGCCGCGAAAAAAAACAGTGAATCTTCGCCTAACGCGCCGAGCTTGCGAAGTCCCGCTCCGCCTGATTGCGCCATTGTTTCTACCAGAATCACACCCGGAACAATGGGATAATCCGGGAAATGCCCTTTAAAAAAATATTCATCAGGTGAAAATCTATGTTTAGCGATTATTTTTTCGTTAGTCGCTTCAACTATTTCATCAACAAATAAAAACGGCTCCCGATGCGGTAATAATTTTTCAATCTCATTCATATAAAACTCCTATATTTTTTGCCGCGAAACACACGAACTTGCGGCTCCAGTCCCTAACCACTATACTTAGTGAAAACAACCACGCCGTTATGACCGCCGAAGCCTAGTGATCCTGACGCGGCGGCGTTTATCTTACCGTACTGCGCTTTGTTGGGGACGTAATCAAGATCACACTGCGGATCCGGATTGTCAAGGTTAATGGTCGGCGGATAAAAGCCGTCGCGGATCGCGAGAATGCAAGCGATAGCTTCGATACCTCCTGCGCCGGCGATGCAATGGCCGTGCATGCTCTTTGTGCTTGATACCTTCAGTTTGTAAGCATGATCACCGAATGCCGTTTTGATCATTTTAGTTTCGACGGGATCGTTTATTTCCGTTGAAGTTCCGTGCGCGTTATAATATTGAATGTCTTCCGGTTTTAGATCCGCGTCGATAATCGCGTTTTTAATTGCTATCGCGCCACCGCAGCCTGACGGATCCGGAGACGTTATGTGAAACGCGTCCGCTGATCCGCCGTATCCGGCGAGTTCGGCGTAAATTTCCGCGCCGCGCGCTTTCGCGTGTTCTTCGCTTTCAAGGATCAAAATGCCGGATCCTTCCGCGATTACAAAACCGTCTCGATCCGTGTCAAATGGGCGCGATGCTTTTGCGGGGTCAGCGCAGCGTTTAACGGAAAGCGCTTTCAGCATTTGAAATCCGCCGACTGAAAACGGAGTGATCGCGGATTCCGTGCCTCCTGAAATCACGACATCGCAGCGGCCGCTTCGTATTAAATCAAGCGCCTGCCCCAGCGCGTCTGTCCCGGCCGCACAGGCTGTTACCTGCGTGTACGCAGGTCCCTTCGTGCCGAACAACATTGAAATATTTCCCGCGGCTTCATTCGGGATCATCATCGGAACTGTCAGGGGTAACATTCTCTTTGGACCGCCATTAAAAAATTTTTTATATGATTCGTGAACAATATCAAATCCGCCGATGCCGTTTCCGATAACGATTCCCGTTTTTTCGGCATTGCATTTAACGCGCCTTTTTCCGTCATCATCGGTTTCACCTAACAGATTAGCGTCTTTTAACGCCTGTGATGCGGCGGCTGCAGCCAATTGGGAAAAACGCGCCATCTTACGCGCTTCTTTTTTCTCCATCCAGATGCCGGGGTCAAAATCTTTTATTTCTCCGGCTATTGTTACGTCAAAACCTGTTGTATCAAAAGAAGTAATCTCTGATATGCCGCTTTTTCCCGCTTTTAACGCCGCGCCAAAATCTTCGATATTACAGCCGATAGGCGAGACGATGCCCATTCCGGTAACTACAACTTTCTTTTTCATTTATGCTCCTTTACTAGAAAAACATTCCGCCGTCTACCGGCAGAACCTGCCCTGTAATGTATGAAGACGCGTCGGAAGCGAAGAAAAGCGCCGCCTGCGCGATATCTTCCGCTTTTCCCGGACGCTTAAGAGGAATGACGTTTAACATTTTTTGTTTTACTTCTTCCGTTAAAACAGATGTCATGTCGGTTTCTATAAAACCTGGCGCTATCGCGTTTACGCGGACATTGCGGCTTGCCGTTTCGCTCGCGAGGCTTTTTGTTATGCCGATTAACCCCGCCTTGCTTGCGGCGTAGTTCGCCTGCCCCCCGTTGCCGTGAATACCAACGATGCTTGAAATATTGATGATAGATCCAGCTCTTTTACGAATCATGTCCCTCGCGGCAGTGCGCATAACAAAGAACGCCGCGGTTAAATTTACATCAATTACTTTTTGCCATTCATCAAGCGACATCCGAAATGAAAGGTTATCTTTTGTAATTCCCGCGTTATTTACAAGTATGTCAAAGCCGCCTGATTCTTTTACCGCGCCTTCGATTACCGCGTCTACTTCGTTTATCCTGCTTAAATCGGCGCAGATCCAGCGCAGTTTTCCCGCGCTTTTTTCGATACGCTCTTTTAAGTCTTCAGGCTCTTTTGTTCCAAGCCCCCAAACCTCCGCGCCGGATGCGAGAAAGCAATCTGTGATCGCTTTACCTATTCCTCTTCCGGCGCCTGTTATTAATGCTTTTTTTCCTGTTAGCTGCAAAATATTTCTCCTAAATAATTATTTTTTCTATATCTTCCGCTGTTCCCGCGGCGTAGATCGGTATTCCGTTGGCCGCGGAATCTTTCCATAATCCCTGCAATACTTTACCGGGACCGGCTTCAAAGCAAACATCAACCGCGGATGCCGCGATGGCGGCTTCTTCTTCTACCCAGCGGACAGGACTTGTAATCTGCTTAACGGCAAGTTCTTTCGCCTGTGCGCCCGATGTTATTTTTTTTCCCGTAACATTGGAGAAGATCGCGATATATGGATCGCGGAATGATATTGATTCCAATACCGGCATGAAGTCATCTAGAGCATCTTTAATAAGCGGCGAATGGAAAGGACCCGCTACCTGCAAGCGGATAACGCGTTTCGCTCCCACCTGCAAAAAACGCGGCTGCGCTTCAGCTAACGCCGCGTCTGTTCCGCTTATTACCAGCTGCTTCGGCGAATTGATGTTAGCCGCATATAGATCTTTTAATCCTTCGGCGTTCCACTGCGCGATTAATTTTTCCGCATACTCTGAATCAAGCCCCATAACTGCAGCCATGCCGCCGCGAAAATTATCGGCGGCTTTTTGCATTGCATCGCCCCTTGCCTTGATCAAACGGAAACAATCGGCGGTATTGATGACACCCGCGCAAACAAGCGCGGCGTACTCGCCAAGACTGAAGCCAGCGCAAGCGCAGGGACTGAAACCTTTTTCGCCCAGGAACGCCGCCGCAGCGAGATTGGCTGCGGTGATCGCGCTCTGTGAAACATCGGTGCGTTTTAATACATCTGCATCGGAGCTAAGAATCTCTTTTATATCTTTTCCCAGAATTTCGGACGCTGTTTCAAATATCGAATTTACGGATGCAGACGAAAGCAAATCCACCGCCATGTTTGTGTACTGCGCTCCCTGTCCCGGAAATAAATACGCAGTTTTTTTCAATTTTTTTTCTTCTACCATATAATTATATTACCGCCGGAGGTAAGCCCTCCGCCGAACCCCACTGTCATGATTAGATCGCCTTTTTTTAATTTTCCTCCGCGATTCATTTCGTCTAACGCGATTGGAATTGACGCTGATGATGTATTGGCGTATTCCTCAATATTTAAAAAGAATTTTTCAATCGGTATTTGCAGTCTTTTGGACGCCGCCTGTACAATTCTTGAATTTGCCTGATGCGGAATTATGTGTGTAATATCATCAATATTTATATTAGTTGTTTTTATAAGAGCGTTTATTGTATCTGTAATCGCTCTAACGGCGAAATTATATACTTCCTGTCCGTTCATCCCCACGCAGATTGAACGATCTGCATCAGCTGCATCAATTACTTCGCCGTTTTTAAAAGGGTACCGGGTTCCGCCGCGTTTAATCATCAGGCTTTCGTTTCCCGAACCGTCGGCGGATAAAAGTGAAAATTGAAGGCCGCTGTCAGACGAATCTTTTTTTTCCAGCACTACCGCCCCCGCGCCGTCTCCGAACAGGACGCAGGTTGATCTGTCATTCCAGTTTATCAATTTACTTAAAACTTCTACGCCGATAACCAGCGCTTTTTTGCGCCGCGCGTTTATATTTAAAATGCCCGCCGCTGTTTCAAGACTGTAAATAAAACCGGTACAGGCCGCGGCGATATCCATAGCGCCCGCGTTCACTGCTCCGATTTTATCCTGCACGATGCATGCCGTAGAGGGCGTTCCGTAGTAATCCGCCGAAACGGTAGCCAGTATAATTATATCGATAGCCGGAGCGGCTTCCGCTGCGGCTCTGTCCCTCTCGGCAATATCGCCGCCAGTGTAACCTGCCGCCATCGCAAGAGCGTTCTTCGCGGCCTCCGCTGCCAAATCGCTTGACGCGGTGTTTTCTCCGGCAAAGTAACGGCTTCCGATCCCTGTATGCGACCTAATCCACTCATCATTTGTATCTATTTTTTCCGCTATATCGTCATTCGTGACTCTATTAGGCGGTACAGCTCTGCCTGTTGCAACTATTTCAATTGCCATAATTGTCCTTTACAGTTTTTCATATTTTGTCATAACATTATATTTACATTATTTCAATATTTGTCAAGTTGTTTTTTAATGAAAAGATGATGGTTGNANTATAATTATATTACGAGAATATGTCCGATATTCATATTTAAGTGACAGTCATTTTTACATCATCAATGCGTTTTCTTCCGGTAAGCGCCATGATAAGCCTGTCAACACCCATCGCTGTTCCGCTGCATCGAGGAAAGCCTCGTCCTGCAAATATTTTCCAGTAGTCATGATCAACTTTATGGTTCACCAATGCGTCTGATTTTTTCGCCGCTTCCTCGTTTATAAAAAATTGTTTTACTTTCTCAGGATCGGTTTCTTCTGAATAGCAATTGGCAAGCTCAATACCATCATAATAAAGTTCCCACCGCTCGACAGTTTGCCTGTCAAGCGCAGGTTTAGCCAGGCAGGGAACAAACGCGGGATAATCAAGAAGCGCTGAAGGTTTATCCATTTTCAATCGCGGCTCCACCGCGTGAATAAAAGTTAAATCGTAAAGCCGCTGCAAACTCATTCCCGGCTGCGGATCAAGCCCAACTTTCCCGGCGCACTCTTCCATAACGCGAATATCTTTAGCGGCTTCGAAAAGATCAACACTAGCGAATTTTTTAAACGCTTCTTTCATCGTTATGCGGTTAAACGGCGTTAATATTTTTTGTTGTATCAGTCCGTGCGGCTCGTCTCTAATAAAATTAAACAGTTCCTCGGTAAGCTCAAGTGATTCCATGTACCCCGCGTCCATCGTATAATACTCAAGCATTGTAAATTCGCTGTCATGAAGATGCCCGCACGACTCTCCGTTACGGAAACATTTGCAAATCTGATATACATTTACACGGTGTTCAGCAATAAATTTTTTCATGTGGATTTCAGGCGACGGAATCAGATACAACATACGGTTCTCTTGTCGCCTGCCGCGCGGATAAACACGTTCGGTTTGGAATACTTCAAGACAGGATTCCGGGATCAAATTATCAGAAAGCAGGGGAGTGTCAAGTTCTATGTAGCCTCTGCTGTCAAAAAAAGAGCGAATCCGCTTCACAATGTCCGCCCTTAAACGTATCATTTCTAAATCCATGTTATTGCTCCATTTGATAATCAGGATCATTTTCCGCGGCGCATGAATTAAATGAATTATATCTCATACTATATATATTATGTTCTATTTCATATATTGTTTCTTTTATTTCTCTAACGCAGTCTGCCAGATTTTTTTTTATATCATTACCCCAATAACGAAGAACAACCCATCCGCTGTTTTCAAGCGATCTTTCAATTTTATTATCGCGGTTTATATTACGTTCAATTTTTGGAATCCAATAATCACTGTTAGTTTTAATTGTATTTTTTTTTGTTTCCCAGTTTTTTCCATGCCATAATTCTCCGTCGCAAAAAATTATTAATTTATATTTTGTTATAACTATATCGGGTTTACCGGGCAATGTTTTTACATTCTTCCGGTAACGTATGCCTTCATTCCACAANGCCTTGCGCAGCATAACTTCAACAGAAGTATCTTTACTTTTNATATTNGACATATTTTTATGACGCTGTTCAGGAGTAAGGTTATCCATTNTTTATTCCATTTTATAAAATATAAAATCTTTTGGGAGTTTTATATTCGGCATCCAGATCGGATTTCCGTCCCATTTTAATTCCTTTCCGCCTGTNAATTGATACATAACAAGCACAACATCATCATTAAAATGATCTACNGCTTCCCGATCCGCGGACGAAAGCATTGTACCTGTTCCTTTGGTTATTTTGCGTCCTGTNCTGACCATAATTTTTGCTTTTTTAATNTTATTTTTNTCCGCGATCGCNTTTACTGCGCTGATGAATTTCATGGAGTTCCAGTCGTACTCTTCACTGCTGTTCAGATGAGAAAGCACCTCAATAATAAATTCAATTGAGCAATCTGCAATACCTTTGCCGTTATATGTTAATAGTAATTTGTTTAACTCTTCAAATGATTCATTAATCGGAAAAGCGGAAAAATAATTCACTCCACCCGCAATAAGCAAAAGCCTTGACGAATCTATGACTGTTTGCCGTGTCGGGCGGATGCCGTCAATATAAACAATGTGAGTGTCATTTATACCGTTATCAACTAACTGTTTCATTAACACTTGATGAGAATTATTCAATTCCTGAAAAAGTTTGTGGGTAAATTCCGGCATAAAAAGGCGGATTGTGCTTCTATCTCTGTCATAACCAAACATTCGGCAATGCTGCCAAAAAGTGTCTGCCTGTGGAACTTGCGCTGTACGTGAGTAGTATGTTGTCTGTAAAAAAGGAATAGTAACGCCGCGGCCTAATGAATTTCCGCCTATTATAATATTGCTGCCGTGCGAAATGTCAGCTTTTGAATCAGAAACAGAGTTTAATGCCGCAAAATGAATTTCCTGTTTTGATAAAATTTCTTTAATAACATCTAATAATTCATCAAATGTTTTAATTTCCGGTTTTGTTCTGAATAAATCATTCCATTCGTTTTTAAGATATTTTATAATATTCGTATCGTTTTCCTTAATACCTGCCAAAACATCATTCAAAAACTCTCGTATCTTTTTTTCTGCTTCTCTATGGTCTGCTATACGGACGCTTGGATGGACG
Source organism: Treponema sp. (assembly GCA_009786625.1). GTDB lineage: Bacteria > Spirochaetota > Spirochaetia > Treponematales > Breznakiellaceae > WQXQ01. The sequence continues at coordinate 15,644 of WQRT01000002.1, read as the reverse complement.
AGAAAATTACAGCATTTTGATGTTTTATCCAATTTTGTCTGCGCCGCAGTAATCAGATAATTTAGAGAAGCCGCAGCTAACCCTGAAGTTATTTCCACGTTCTTATCTTTAATACGAATTATTTCATTTTCATGAGTATGACGAATGCAATATGAATCAGGACGCGAAAAAAAGAAGCTGCCTCCCAGATAATTTTTTCCCGGTTTGAATGATGTGATAAACGCCGGTCTGAAATTCGAGTCGTCAGTTTGCAATAAGACAGCTTGAGGCGTTGCCGTTACCTGCAAATATACACATGAACTTGCGGTTTCACAGATTTCTGTAAGCCGCTCGTTTATTGTACTTATACTGTTACGATTTACCTGAGTGTTAAGGCTTGCCGCGTCCGCTTCATCATCAACAATAAATATAGAACGTCCCGTTCCATTTAAAAAACCGGAGTTTAATATTTCATTCCGCCATCTTTTTAAAACCGATGCGTTCTTTTTTAATATTAAAACAATTGGTTTTCGCATCCTGTTTAACCGGAATTCAATAGTATCATTTATATTACAAATTTGAAAATCAGTAAAAGCTAAAAATGTTCTCTCGTAAGTTTGCTGCTGCAAGCGGTTATTATCACTTGTAACAATTATAAAAAAATCAAAATCATTATCAGCGGCGGCCGCGATTATTCCCAGCATTTGACCTGTTTTTCCGCTTTGCACTTCTCCAAGCAAAAGGCCGTTAATTTTTGAACGATAATCAAAATTCTTTAACTTTTCATTAAATATTTCATTAGTAACTTCAATCACAGCATTTTTTATTTCCTGTACATCAATTGTTTTTAAATATTTTTCAAGATAATTCATTTATTTCCGCCGAAATCCAGATACCATGTATTTGGGATTTTCATTTTTGTCAGATGAATAACATGACTTCCGTAATTTGTTAATACTTCTTCTGTTACTTTTTCGCATATTTTTAAAACGCGGCGGTTTTCCATTCGTCCCTTTATCCAGCGTCCGAGTATTTTTAGATCCGAAGCTGAACGAAAATTCTTGGAATAGTCTCCGCTTGTTTTATATTCAAATTTATACCCATCGTCCGTAATTACATAAAATTGCTGGTTTTTCGGGTAATTATTTTTCTCTGTCGTTTTGGACGGAACAATTATTTCCACCTCGTACCAGTCGCGGGGTAAAATTGAACCATTTGAAAAATTTTGCCGTCCTTTGCCGAAATACACATTTAAATTACTTTTTTTTTCTGTTTTTAAAGGAATTACAAAGGAAATATCTGTCAGCTTATCTTTTATATTATCAAGTGAAACCTTTTCAACAGAAAGATAATCTTTAAAAAGATTATCAGGTTCAATTATTTTTATTTTCTCAAATTGAATATTATTTAAATTCGTGCAGAATTTATTTTGTAAATCTATAATAAAATTATTTATATCTGCCGCGGCCGGTTCATCATTTATATATAAATCAGTATCATAAACACGCTCGGCGGAATTTTCTTTTGTTATGCTGATTTTTGTCAAATTACTTGATCCAATGATAGAAATATATTTNCCGTTTTCGCAGAANGAGTATACTTTACCGTGATATTTCATTAATGTTGATATGTAAATGCCGCCCAAATTTTTGGATGAAAGAATTTCATTTAAACGCATTAATGCATAATATTGCCCGTAGGAGAATCCTTCAAAATAATGCATACCGATAATTAAATCTAACGTTTTGTTGTATCCTGTTTCATAAAGATTTATCAGATCGGCGATAGATTCTTCGGAGATATAGCCGCTTGCAATACGGGTAGAAGAAGATCTGTTAACAAGCAAATCGAAAAAGACATCAGAAAATTTCTTAAAAGAAGTTTTTAACGGTTGAAAATTTGAATTTAATAATTCAGTCATTTTACCGCGTCAGCCTGATGGATTTTCGCATCGTATATTAACCGTTCCTTAATCGATAATTTTTTTAACTCGTCATTTATTTTATATAAATCCGTTTTTTTATATTTGTTTTCATAAAGAGGTTTTAAAGTTTCAGCGAGTAACACAACGCCGTCAGGAGGTACGGCATTTCCGATTTGCCGCCTTATTTCCGCGACTGAGCCAGAGAATTTAAAATTATCAGGGAAAGATTGCAGCCGCGCTCTTTCACGGTTGCATAACGGACGCGGCTCAGGATAATGATATCCCCATGTCCCGCCGCCGCCTGCCGCGATAATTGTTTTTGAAGGTTCATCCAGTTTTATCCGGCGGTAAACATGGCTTATCATTCCTTTTACATAATCGTCATCGTCTGCCGGAACGTCTTTAAAATTGCCGCCTTCCGGTATACGCTCAAGAAATTTCCGCGTTTTTTCTTTTATTTTTATTTCCGCCGCGTTAAAGTCCGCGGTTTTTTCAACACCCTTCAACGCCTGACCCGCTGTTTTGTATTTATTTTTTCTGCCGGCTCCATGCGTAGGCGCCGGGTGAATGAAATTAAATCCGGTATCAAGCCTAATGCCGACAAATAATACCCGTTCACGAAACTGCGGAACGCCGTAATCGGCGAAATTATAAAGCTGGATTTTCACCATGTAACCGTCTCCGGCATTGCTGAAACCTTTTAAAATTTCCTTGATCGCATTTCCATTATTTGATGTTAATAAACCTTTGACATTCTCCGCTACAAATGCCTTTGGTTTTTTTGCTTCGATAAAACGTAAATAGTATTTGTATAAATTGCCGCGATCTCCGTCCAGTCCCGGCTGCTTCCAAATAACTGAAAAATCCTGACATGGAAAACCGCCGATTATTAAATCGCAGTCAGGTATTGCCGCATCTTTTTTTGGATTTATATTTTCTATATTATTTTTATTTATTATNTTTTTTCCGAAATTTGATTCAAAAGTTTTTACCGCCCATTCGTCAATATCATTTGCCCAAATAGTTTTATATCCGGCAGTNTGAAAACCCCAATCCAATCCGCCGCATCCGGAAAAAAGAGAAATAATTTTTGGATCACTCTTTTTTGCTCCCATAAATTATTTTTGGAGTATATCATGAATCGATTTTTTCCGCAATACGCCGAATAAATATACGCGTGATTTTTGATACGGAGCCGAAGTTGTAAAAGTCCGCGCGGCTTGTAATTTTTCAACAGTTCCGCAGGACTGCTTCTTTCCATTTGCGTCCGCGGTCGAACTCGTTCTGGAACATACCGAAACTCGCGCATCCCGGCGAGAGCGCGGCATTGCAGACAGAGCGTTTAACGTTCGCGGCTATTTCTACAGCGCGGCGGGCGGCGGTGTCAATGTTGTCGTATGGTCCTTCAAACGCCACGTCTTCTTCACCTAACAGCCGCATCAGTTTTACGCTTCCTGTCCCGGCGAGGAGTATCACGCTTTTTGCCTTTTTAGCGGCTTTCGCGAGGGGGGAGAAGTCAAGGTTTTTATCGGTGCCGCCTGTTACAAGGACAAGTTCCCCCGTTGCGCAAAGCGCTTCGATACACGCGGCGGCCGCCTGCGGAATTGTCGCGGCGCTGTCATTGTAAAAACGCGCCTTTTTTGTTTCATGGAATANTTCAAGGCGGTGTTCAATACCCGCAAANGATGAAAGCGCTTCCCGGATTACAGCGGCGTCGATTCCCATGCTGTATGCGGCAAGAGCCGCCGAAAGCAGATTCTGCTTCTGGTGTTCGCCCGGGATAAGAAGCTTTTGCGGAACAAGCTCCTTGGTACCGCTGTCTATTTCATCAAAATCGACAAGACGCGCGAAACCAACACCGCCTTCGATCCAGCCGCCGCTTTGCATTGCACCTAACGGATGGAGGGATCGGACAAGAGGGCAGCCGTTTGTCTCGTGCAGGAAACTTTTTCCCCATTCGTCATCGCCCGCTACAGTAACGCAGGATTCATCCTGCCCCTTGTAAATAACCTTTTTGTCATCAATGTATTCCTTCATTGACGCGTAACGGTCAAGATGATCTTCCATGATGGCGGTAAGTATCGCGGCATTCGGTGTTAAAAGATATCTTCCTGCTGTATTTTTCTTTGATTTTAAATCGCCGAGCTGGAAACTTGAAAGTTCAAGAACGACATCATCATCTTCGCATAACTCATCTGTAAATGATAAAGGACTAACCGTGATATTGCCTCCAAGAAAACATTTGCCTCTTTTTCTGTTTCTTCCCAATATCCACGCAAGAGCGGAAGATGTAACAGATTTTCCTTTAGAGCCTGTTACCGCGAAAAGCCTTGCGCCCGCGTTTGTTAAATAAATTGATATATCCGTTTCTACACGTTTTGCCGCTTTGAGAAAAACAGAGTCCGGTCTTACGGCTGGATTTTTAATAACAATATCGGCTTTTTCAAAATCCTCGATTTCATGATTTCCNAGAATATAATGTACAGGTTTCCGCCCGAGGCTGCCGCAAAAAGCGTCAAGTTCATCCATAACAGGCTTTAAAGTATTNTCGTCCCTTAAGTCGGTAACCGTCACTTCCGCCCCGTGTTTNAGCATAAAACGCGCCGATTCAAGNCCTCCGCCGTGGAGTCCAAGCCCCATTACCAATACTTTATTTCCGGAGTAATCCATGTTATGTTAATACCATGCATGGGACTTCATGTAAACAGGTTTTTAATGCCGCAGAATGAAATTTTTAACACACAGATACTTTTAAATGATTTAGGCCTGCCGCAGAATTTCGGCTGGTCAAGGCGTGATGTTTATTCATATGAGCCTCTCTTTTTATACGCGCCCAGGCACAGTACAACTAAATCCGATCGTTATATCGTTTTTTCGCCTACTCACATGGTGGTCTTTGAAATGAGGGATGACGGCTGGCTCGGCCATATGTCAATTTCCATAATTTCTTTAAGAGACAAAAAACGTTCCACCCAGGCATTTAAAACATTTGTCCCCCTGGGAAGCTATGATATGCCCTCAGGCAGCGTGTCAGGAAGAGCTTCATGGCGGAGGAAAAAAACTCATCTTGATTTTATCTGCATGGAAGGCGGGGCTAGAATCGTAAAAGTAAACATATTAAAGTTCGGACACAACAGGTATATGCGCGGCGCGCTTGTTTTAACCGAGCCGGTGAATAACTCTAATATTACCGGTGTGGAAGCCGCCCATCAGGGAGCTGTATGCGAATCCCTTGTAACAAACCAATCATGGAGAACCAAAAAAAATACGTTCAGGTACACCCGCTGCTCCCCCTGGTATAATGCCGAGGGCGTGATTCAGTTCGGCAGCACTGAAATTATCTTTACCCGCGGGAACGCATGGGGCATTCTTGACTGGAACCGCAGCGCGCGCCCTAACGCGGATATCCGTTACTGGGCATCTGCCTGCGGGCAGACAGAAGGCAGGCAGGTCAGTTTTTGCGTCGGCTACAGTATGGCGGACTCTTCCCGCGGGACAGAGAACGGTTTTTTTGTTGACGGGAAACTCCACAAGCTCGANCAGGTTACTTTNCACATACCGCTTTCCAACTGGCTGTCNCCCTGGCGTTTTACAAGCAATGACAACCGGCTGGAAATGACTTTTTATCCGCATCAGGAAAGNATCGACCGGCGCAGGTTCTTTCTTCATAACTCTACCNGGCGTCAGGTATGCGGTTTTTTCTCGGGAAAGGCGCAGTTAGATGACGGTTCTTTGGTTCATTTTCAGAATCTGACGGGTTTCGCGGAACGAAGTAAAATGAACTATTAAAAATTATCTCAAAGATTACTATTCATAAAACTCATTTTGTTATATAATTGGCGAAAGGAGAGTGGATGCCTAAATTCTTATATTCTTGGCGTTTTTACACCTATGGGCGTGAGCAGTATTCTGAATGCATGAATAAGGTATTCAGTAACAATCTAGTCATTCTGCATCAGGCTAATAAAATTCTCGCGATCATCGCGGCGGTCTGCTCGGTAATTCCGGTTATTTTCGAAGGGGATTTTATTGAGGGCGGCATCTTTCTCCTGGTTGCCTTAATCGCCGCTATTATTTCATTCTATTCCAATTATTTAATGCAGCAAATTAATGTAAACAACAGAAAAATATATTTTTTAATTTCTTTGTATTTCGCAAACGTTATGTGTTACGGCATTTTTTTGGATGTATGGTCACACCCGGAATACATAGCTGCCATTTTTCCGTGTTTTTTAGTCTGCGCTCTTTTAATGGTGGTTATTTCTCCGCAGTTTACAACAGGCCTTACATTATGCGCAATGGCGTTGTTTATTGCGTCTTCCATTATAGCGGTTCCTGCTATTCATCTTCCATATTATATCTTTAACTCTGTTATCGCCGCTTTTCTCGGCNTGTTTTTCGCGTGGCAGATTACNAAGCTGCGTCTGGGGCTTGAAATAAGCACAACCATGCTTGAAGATGAAAAAAATAAATATCTGGATCAAAGTACGGTTGACGAACTGACCCAGTTAAAAAACCGCCGCGATTTCATGAACACTTTTCAAAGGTACATTTCCAACTACAGATCATCGGACGACTGGCTGTGTATCGCCATCGCCGATATTGATTTTTTCAAACTTTATAACGATCACTACGGCCACCCTCAGGGCGATGAATGTCTTCGTTCCATCGGCGCCGCTCTTAACAGACTGCGCGATGATATGAATGTTTATACAGCCAGGGTCGGCGGCGAAGAGTTTGCCATACTGTGGTTCGAGAAGGACGCGTCTCATGTGGGCGCTGTAATTAAACACTGGAATAAAATTATAAAAGAATTAAAAATCGTCCACGAAAAATCAAAGGTAAATGATTATGTTACGATGAGCATAGGCGTATATATCGCAAGATGCGGTTCCACCAATGATACGCAGTATCTGTACGATCACGCCGACAAAGCTCTCTACTCCGCTAAAGGTTCAGGCCGTAACTGCGCTGTCATCACAGGCGATGAAATCAAGGAATACAAGATCACACCGTCTTCCGGTTAAAATCGATATGACTGGATTCATTTCTAATATATCATTATAATCACTTGAATGAATCTTGAAGCGTTTATATTGGGGTGCGGCGGAATGATGCCGCTTCCCAACAGGCATTTAACATCTGTACTTTTAAGGCGCGAAGGCGAACTTTTTCTCTTTGACTGCGGCGAAGGGACGCAGGTGTCTCTAAGGCGGCTTAATCTGCGCTGGAAAAAAATCTCGGTAATTTTTATCAGCCACACGCATGCGGATCACGTAACGGGGATTCCCGGCCTTTTAATGCTCTCGTCGCAGGTTGACAGGGACGAGCCTCTTTACATTATTGGTCCTCCGAGGATCGCCGAGTATATTGATGCGAGCCGCCGCATTCTTGATATGTACATCAATTACGAAATTATCGTTCAGGAAATTACTTCTCCCGGCATTGTATACAGGGGAGACGGCTTTTATGTGCGCAGTTTTCCGCTGTCGCATACCAAACCCTGCTTCGGTTACGCGCTTGAAGAAGAAATGCGCCCGGGAGAGTTCCATCCCGAAAAAGCGAAATCGTTAAATATCCCGATGGGAAAACTTTGGGGAAAATTGCAGGACGGCGAAACTATTCAAACTGAAGACGGCAGAACAATTAAACCTGATGACGTTATGGGCAAACCCCGCATGGGCAGGAAATTTTCTTTTGTAACCGATTCCCTTGCCGTCCCTGAAATTTCCACTCATGTAATGGGTTCCGATCTTTTCATCTGCGAGGGAATGTTTTCGCGCGAGCTTACCGAAGACGCACATTCAAAAAAACACATGACAGCATGGGAAGCGGCGGGGCTTGCCGCGGCCTCGGCAGGTGTAAAAAAACTCGCGCTGATTCACTACAGCCCGCGTTATACGGAGCATGAATTAAAAAAAATTCTCGATGAAGCAAAAGAAGTTTTCCCGGAAACCGTCCTTACACGGGACAGAATGGTTTTCCCGATTGATTACATTGACTAATCTTTATATAATTTCCAAATGGAATTGAGGAGCTGTGTGTAAATGAGTTCAAACATGATTGAAGTAAAAGGTTTATCCAAACTTTACGGAGATGTGCGGGCTGTAACGGATGTTTCTTTTTCTGTGGGCGATCAGCAGGTATTGGGTTTTTTAGGACCCAACGGCGCGGGGAAAACCACGATAATGAAAATCTTAACGGGGTATCATTTTCCGTCAGGCGGGACCGCGCTTGTGGACGGCATCAGCGTTGATGAAAATCCGCTTGAAATAAAAAAAAGAATCGGCTATCTGCCTGAGAACGTGCCGCTTTACGCCGACCTTACAGTCGATGAATATTTAAATTTCGCGTCCGACGCGCGTTTTATTCCGAAGACGCGGCGCACAGGCGCGATTAACGCGAGTCTTGAAGCCTGCGGCCTTATCCCGTACAGGGGGCGGAAGATCGAGACCCTCTCAAAAGGTTACCGCCAGAGAACAGGACTCGCGCAGGCGATCCTTCACGATCCGCCGATACTGATTCTTGACGAGCCGACAACAGGTCTTGATCCGAATCAGATTATCGAAATACGCTCACTTATTAAAGANCTTGGAAAAAGAAAAACCGTAATTCTTTCCACGCATATTTTGCAGGAAGTNGAAGCGATATGCACGCAGGTACTTATCATCAACGACGGNCGCATCGCCGCGCAGGGNAAACCCGAAGAGATCGCCGGTTCCATGAAGGGCGGCGATACATGGGAGCTTGTTCTAAAAGGCGCGGACGCGGACACAGTAAAAGAAAAACTTTTAACGCTTGGAAAGTTGTCAAATACGTTAGTTGAAACTTCCCGCGCCGATAACGCCGCCACTGTTACTGAAAACGTTGTCACGGCGAGTTTCTTTATTTCTGCCGGCGATGATAAATCAGAAAGCGCGGCCGAAAAGATCTTTGACTGGGCAGTAGCAAACGGCATGAAAATTTTAGGTATGTCCCGNAGAAAACTCAGTATCGAGGATATTTTCGTAAAACTTACNGGCGAAGAAAAACGAAACGATTTAAAAAAGTCTGAAGGAGAANCGCAATGAAAAAATATCTTCCTGTCCGCGCTNTTGTTCTTGCGCGTAAAGAAATTATCCAATACCTTAACGCCCCCGCGTTTTACGGCGTNGCGGTTTTCTTTTTACTGTTTACTTCCATATGGCTTTTTTATTTTCAACGTTATTTTACATTGAACCTCGCGACCTTGCGTCCGTATTTCAGCGTATTCCCCATCGCCTTCATTGTGATAATTCCTGTTATTACAATGAAAAGCTGGGCGGAAGAAAGAAAAACAGGAACTGTGGAGCTTTTGCTTACAATGCCTTTTACTGAATGGGATCTTGTACTCGGAAAATTTTTCAGCTCGCTCGCGGTGTTATGCGCCATTCTTGTTTTAACGCTTCCTCTGCCTTTAAGCCTTTTGAGTATGGGGCGTTTTGACGCNGGTATGATCTTCTGCGAATACACGGGNGCATTCCTTCTTGGTTCAAGCGCGTCGGCGCTGGGGCTTTTACTGTCATGTCTTTCAAAAAATCAAGCCGGCGCGTTTCTCGGCAGCGCGGTTGTTTTGATGGCGGTGATGCTCATCAATCAAATAACAAACACGTTTAATCTTCCTCACTCCATCGCGCAGATTATCAATTTTTTCTCGCTTGCATACCACTTTGAAAGTTTTTCAAAAGGATTGATCGATTCAAGAGACCTCGCGTTTTTTATCTTAAGCACGGCGCTGTTTTTATATCTTAACACCAAAGTAATCCTTTTCAGGAAGTGGAGGTAGTCATGACAAAAAGACAGACAATAATCATTACTACATTATCGATAATAGCCTTCATTCTCGCTTTAATGACAGCCGGACGGTACTGGTTCCGTATCGATATGACAAAAAGCAAAGCGCACACAATCTCGCAGGTTTCGCGTAACATTCACAGGGAAATCCCCGATCCTGTTAATATCACTTATTACCTTTCCGACAAACTGCGGACTGTTACTCCGGTTCCGGCGGAAATTGAAGACACGCTCCGCGAGTACGCGGCGTATTCAAGGGGAAAAATACGCCTTACGGTGCGTGATCCTGTAAAAGCGGCTCTCGCTGACACGGTTGAAGAACTTGGACTTGTACCCAGGCAGGTGCAGACAGTGGAGCAGGATCAGGCAAGCCTTGTAACCGTTTACTCAGGCATTGTAATTGAATATCTTGATAAACTTGAAATCCTTCCCTGGGTAATCTCGACAGATACCCTTGAGTATGATCTGACATCAAGAATCCGCGCGATGATAATGGATGCGGAGCGGTGGATAGGCGTTATTGTAGGAGACAGCTATAGGCCGTGGAGGGAGAATTTTGGTTATCTTAACATGACATTGGCGGAAGCAGGTTACAGAATACGCCTTATCGGACCGGGAGATGAAATTCCGGAAAACACTCCGGGGCTTTTTGTGCTTGGCGGCGCGGAAGAGTTAGGTGATTGGGATCTATACAGGATAGACAGNTATATTCAACAGGGCGGAAAAGTATTTTTCGCNGTNAAGGGAGTATTCGTAGATACGATACAAGGTTCNGGGGAAGCGAGGCATCTATTCGATCGCGGCCTNTTAGAGATGATCGCTTCATACGGCGTAACTGTACGGCCTGAGCTTGTTCTGGATAAAAACGCGCTGCCGCTTCAGTATCAGTCAAGAACGCCTTACGGCGGCGTTCAGATAAGGCTCATCCGTTATCCTTTGTGGATCGGAGTATTGCAGGATAACACAAATTCTGCGCATCCTGTAAGCGCAGGTTTCGCAGGACTTGATCTTTATTGGGCAAGCCCGCTTGAATTACATTTAAATCCCGGCATTGAAGTGACGCCTCTTTTATCCTCCACTTCCGAAGCGTGGCTTATGAGGGAAGAGTTTCACACAAACCCCGATGTCGCGTACATGATGGAGATGGAAGCTCCTCAAACCAGAGGAGATAAAATTCTAGGCGCGGCAATGAGCGGAGTATTTCCAAGTTTTTTCGCAGGCGCTCCTAAGCCCGTACGCGAAGGTTCCGAGGAAGAGCTTCCCGATATGCCGGAAAGCGCAAGCCCGGCGAGGATCATCGTAATGGGTGATGTTGATTTTGCTACCAATCTTATCAATGCCACTCAGGCAAGACATAACCTTGATTTTCTTCTCCGCGTTGCCGACTGGCTTATTAATGCCGATGATATCATCAATATCCGCAACAGGCTTCCTCAGACAGGCCGCCTCGACAGGATTACAGATCCTCAGCGGCTGGCGGCGGCGATGCGTTTTTCCCAGATTTTAAATGTCGGACTGGTTCCGCTTTTTGTAATTATATCGGGACTGTTCATCGCGTCACGCAGAAAACACGCGATGCGCGCCGCAGATAAACCGCCTGGTGACACGCAATCAAGCGCACGGACTACAGATAAGGAGAGCGGAAATGACATATAGAAAACATCTTTACATACTTTTATCCGTTATCGTTGTTCTATCCCTTTTTTACACAGGAAGCCTTATTTTTACTTCCGATTTTGGAAACGCGAGGAACTCTTCTTACGTCTGGCTGGATTCGGGAATGGCGGCAAGAACAACCCGTATCGCGGTAAAAACACAGGATAACGAGTATCAGCTTTTAAAGCAGGACAGTCAGTGGTATATTGCGCATAACGGCGCGAGATATCCCGCGCGTAATCTCCGCGTGGATGATTTAATCGGCATACTCACAGCGCGGGCTTCATGGCCGCTTAGATCGTCTAACGCATCGACATACGGGCGTTTTGGACTTGATGACGGCGCATCGAGAATAACTTTATACGGAGAAACATTGATCCTCCTCGATCTTCTTGTCGGCGCGGATGACGCGGCGGGAAGCGAAACTTATTTTAGAAGAATCGGCGCGAACGAAGTCAGAAGCGGAAAAAATAATATAAGAACATATTTATCAAGCCCGCATAGCTGGTACAATCTGCGTTTAATTTCCGATAACGAAAGTAATCAGATTGATGCCGAAAGTGTTCAGAGGCTTTCTGTCTACACTCAGGGTGGACAGCAGATTTTTTCCCGCAGAAACAGGGGATGGACTGTTTCCGGCATTGATGTCGCGAATCCGTCATCAAGCGCGATTGAAGGCTATATCCGCATTATTCTCAGCAGCGAGGGCGACGGTTTTACAGATTCGCCTTCCGCCGATGACGCGGCGTTTAATTACAGCCGCATGGCGCTTGAGTTCGGAAACGGGCGCGTTGTGACAATACGTTTTACGGAAAATAACGAAGGAGGGCGGCGTTTCGCCCATGTAAGCGGAAGCGGCATTGTTAACTCCGGTTTAATTTACACTATTCCGTCTTGGGTGTCCGCGCGTCTTTTCAGGGAAGCCGCAAGTTTCGAAAGCCAATAGCAAGGTTAAAACTATTTGTTTTAACCCCGTGTGCGGATGAATTCTCTGTATTTTTCGGGATCGCTTTTAAACGCGACAATTTTATTTTTCGAATCCGATTTCGCTTTTTTAAGAGCTTCCCTTGTTTCGAGTATCAGCCGGTCAGCGTTAAGGAGCCTTCCCGCGCGCGATGAAAGCCCGATGCAGAGACTTGATGCCCTGCTGTAGGATGACGGGAATCTTTCCATTATGCGCTGGTAAAATTTTTCCGATTTAGAAATGGCTGTTTCAAGATTGTCGATGGGAAGGATCACAGCGATTCCCCATTTACCGTATTCAAAAAGCATATCCCTTGACGCGAAAAACGATACTGTTTCTTCCGCGATCGTTTTGTACATTATGTCATTCGCGATATCGGTAAATTCCATAAAGATAAGCGCAAGATCATGTTCTGATGAAGAGCATCGGTGCAGTTCCGAATCAAGCCTGTCTTTTATATATTCTTCCCATCCTATATTACTGCGGTTGGAATAAAGGCCTTTTGGCCCCGCTCCGGATTTTACGGCTTCATTTACAGGCGCTTGCGTGTTTTCTGAAGCGGTATCAGTCTGTCTTCCAAGAAGGAGCTGAAGCAGCATCGTAAAGAAGGCAAGCGCGAATCCAATCAAAATTAATAACAATGTTTCTTTTAATATTTTTGAGATTTCCGCAAGATCAAAAGCGCCGGCTACCGCTTTAATATTTACATTTCGTAAACCGGTAATATCAAGCGGCATATAGAGGCTTTGATCGGAAAAACTGAATTTATTAAAAAACCTCGGGGAGTTGTTAATCCAGTTAACGGCGTTCCCGCGTTGTTTTTCAAAGGCGTATTCGCCTTCCGGTCCTGTAATAATCAACGCTTCAAGGCTTTTGCTTGACACGAGAGCGTTGTTCATCGTTTGAACAAACTGCTCGTTCATAAAACCCTGCGTTCCTGCGGTGAGCGCAAGAGCGGCGATCTGCGTAAATTCCTGATCCGCCGCCGAGCGGCGCTGATCGACGCTTAAATAAAACCTGACGGAGCCTTGAATTAACGCAAAAAGATAAATTACTATACATACCGCGGCGATTATCGTCCCGCTCTTTTTTAATTCCATAATATATACTTCTCTGCTATAATTATCGGAAGAATTAATATGCAAATTAGAGATTATTCGCTGCCGCGGGGCTGGTTTCCACACGATTCCGCCGGAGTTTCCGCGTTTTTATCGGATTTTTCCCTGTCCGCGGAAAATACATCCCGTGCGGCAATCGCGCCTCATGCCGGCTGGTACTACTGCGGGCGCATTGCGGCGCGGAGCGTCTCGTCCCTCAAGCCGGATGCGCAGACTATCGTTGTTTTAGGCGGCCATCTTGGCGGCGGAATGAAGCCTCTTTTCGCTATGGAGGATGCCGTAAAAACTCCGCTCGGCAGTCTTGTCATTGACGCGCAGCTTCGCTCGTTACTGCTGGAAGAAATTAACGGCGTTGAGGATTGTTACCGCGACAATACGGTCGAAGTTCTCCTGCCGATGGTTCATTACTTTTTCCCGAAAGCAAAGTTGATCTGGCTGCGCCTTCCTTCGGATTTATCATCCTTTGAAACAGGAAAGATCATCTACCGCTGCGCGGAAAAATTGAAACGCGGAGTCAATGTGCTGGCTTCTACTGATTTAACCCACTACGGATCGAATTACGGCTTTTCGCCCAAAGGCAGGGGAAGCGAAGCCCTGCGGTGGATGCGCGAAGTTAACGACGCGGCTTTTATAAAAGCTGTGGAATCGGGAGACAGCGCGGAAGTTTTACGCCTTGCCGAAAATGATCACAGCGCCTGTTCCACCGGGGCTGTTTTGGGAGCGATGGGTTTCGCGCACGGCTGCAAGGCGCGGCTTTTGGAATATGGAACAAGCGCGGATGCGGGCGCGGATGCAGATACGGGTGCGGATGCTGGCACATCCTCCGGTGCAGATAAAAACGATAAAAAAATAGTTCCTGATTCATTTGTGGGTTACGCGTCTTTTACATTTTCATAGATTTTTATATTTATTTTCTGTATAATATACACAGGAGGAATAAAGTGATAAAAAAGGCCGGATTATTTCATTCATCAATATTATTATTTTTTGTATTTATTCAATTAATTTTTATTCAATGCGCTTCTTCGCCGCAGGGGTTTACCATCAATTCAAATGAAATAAGGGATTATATCTGCACGGTAAATCTCGATCTCCACCCCAATATTGATCGTTATTTGAAACTAGAGATCGTGAACGCGATGGACACCGGCCGTTCCGAAAGAGATAACCACGCCGCTTCTTTGGAAGCTATCCGCCGCGGCGGTTTTGGCACAGGGTTTGTTTATGTGGATAGCGGTGGAAGAAATTTTATTATTACCAATTACCATGTAATTGCCGGGGCTTACCGTTTTTCTGTTACATTTGAAAGAGAGGATGAAGAAAAAATAGTTTTTTATAATTTATCGGTGCACAATGTTAATGAACAGGGAGATATCGCCATTCTCGCGTTCCCCGAAGGTGTCAGGCCTTTCCGCAGGGGAATTAATATAAGCACATCGCCTTTAAGATCCGGCACGGAAGTACATGCCGCGGGTTATCCGGGTCTAAACAATATTCCTGTATGGAATTTTTCAACCGGATCTGTTTTGAATCCGCGTTTAAGGCCGCCCGGAATGGAAGAGCATTATGTTCAGCACAGCGCCGCGATCAATCACGGCAATTCCGGAGGACCTCTTCTTGTAAGAGATACATCGACTCCGCTTGGTTATTCGATAGTTGGTATTAACACTTTTTATATTTCAAATATGCAGGGAGCTAATTTTTCCATAACATCAGAAAATATTTTAAGTTTTATAAGGGAAAGTTTCAGGCAGGTCAATGAACTGGAAGCGCTTCAAAACCGGGTACAGGCATTGATGGCTCTGCTTACAAGATCGAGAAACCAGTATGTTTACGCGGAGCTGTCATCATTTCTGTCAATCGGAATGATAGCGCGTGATCCGATTGGAGCATTCAGGCAGATACCGCAGAATGGTCCCGAAGAATTAAGAGGAAAACTGAGCCGTGATCCTGTAACGGGTATCGCGTGGGCGGTAGCGTATAACGATATAGAAATGTACACATACAGAAGAAATCAGAATGTGCAGCCTGAATTATTATCAATAGGGCCGAATAATTTCGGCGGTTATACGGTAAGGTTTCTAATCAGCAATTATCCGTACAGATCGGAATGGGTCTGGGAGCACGGAACGTGGAAACTCGGCGATTTTTATGAGGACGACGGCGAGTATAATGATTATCCTCACCTTGC
>WQRT01000001.1 GCA_009786625.1 Treponema sp. | reverse complement strand
TTAGACGCAGTTAAAATAATTTTCGCTAATCTTGAAAAAGTTTATACTAACGGCTCTGATATCGAGGCGCGTCAGGCGATGCTGCTCGCGTCTTACAAAGCCGGTTTCGCTTTTACGCGGGCAGGTGTCGGCAACATTCACGCTGTCGCGCATACATTAGGCGGCCTTTACAGCACTCCGCATGGTTTGGCGAACGCCGTCATTCTTCCAAAAGTGCTGGATGATTACGGGAAAAAAGTCTATAAAAAACTCGCGCATCTTGCGGAAGCCGCAGGGCTCGCATCTAAAACCGATAATAAATCTAATTTCGAAAAAGCGCGTATCTTTATTGACGCGGTTTACGCGATGAACGAACGCATGGGCATTCCCAAAGGATTTGACTGTATAAAGGAAGAAGATATTCCGCAGATGATCAAGTGGGCGGTAAAGGAAAGCAATCCGCTTTATCCTGTGCCTGTAATCTTTAACAAAAACCGGTTTGAAAAAGTTATCAAGAGTGTAAAACTGGGAGCGTAAGATGTCATATCGCATAACGCGAGAATGTTCAGGCTGCACGGCCTGCGCGAAACTATGCCCGGTTTTCGCGATTTGCGGCGATAAAAACTCGATGCACGTCATTAATGAAAAACGCTGCGTTGAGTGCGGTGTCTGCGGAAGGATATGCCAGAAAAAAGCGGTTGTTGACGGCGCTGGAAATGTGTGCGTCCCTGTTAAACGCGGTCAATGGCCAAAGCCCGTTGTAAAAACGGCTGAATGCAGCGCGTGTTCGATCTGCGTTAATGACTGTACATCGGGCGCATTAAAAATTTCCCTGCCTCAATTCAGGGGAGATATAAAAGTATTCGCGCAGTTAGAGATGCCGCAAAAATGCACAGGTTGTTCAATCTGCGAATCGCATTGCCCCATCGGAGCCATCTATATGGAAGTATCAGCATGAGTAAAAAAATATTTTTGCCTGTCTATGCCAGAATTAATTTAGATGATAATACGATAGAACCTTTCGCGATTAAAGAGGATTACTACCGCAAGTACATCGGCGGTAAAACGTTAGCCGCAAGACTGTTACTCGATCTAATGCCGGCGGGAACAGTCGCGCTCGATCCCGCGGCAGTTCTTATCATCAACACAGGGCCTCTTAACGGAACAGGCGCACCTTCTTCAAGCCGCTTTAACATGACTTTTAAAAATGTTTTAACGGGCGGGATCGCGTCTTCAAACTGCGGCGGAACTTTCGGCTTTATGATGAAACGCGCCGGTTTCGACGGCATTATAATCACAGGCCGCGCTAAAACGCCTTCGCGCATAGAAATTGTTGACGGAGATATTTCCATACTCCCCGCCGATGATTTATGGGGTCTTTACACGGAAGCGGCGCAGGAAAAACTTCCGGCGTATCACGGAAAACTTGTAATAGGACCCGCGGGGGAAAATCTCGTGCGCTATGCCTGCGCCGCAAGCGGCGAGAGAGTAGCGGGAAGATGCGGCGGCGGCGCTGTTATGGGATCTAAAAATCTTAAGGCGTTAAGCGCGTACGGTACAAAAATTCCACAGGTTGTAAACGAGAAAAAATTTAAAGTCTTTATAAAAAAATGGGTGCGCTTTATCCGCAATCATCCGATGACGGGCGAAGCGCTGCCTCGTTACGGAACCGCAGGGCTTGTAAACAAGGCAAACGCCACAGGTGCGCTGCCGAGCCGCAACTTCCGCTACGGGCACGATCCTGACGCGGACGCGGTAAGCGGCGAGACGTTAGCTGAAACCGAGCTTACGCGCAACTCAGGCTGCGTAAGCTGCCCAATCCGCTGTGAAAGGCGCGTAAAAAACAGCGAGAACCGCGAAATAAAAGGCCCTGAATACGAAACTGTAGGGTTTTTTGGCCCCAATATCGCGGCGAAAGATTTAAGGAAGATCATCAATTTAAATTTTATCTGCGACGCATTGGGCATGGACACAATTTCCGCCGCTTCCAGCATCGCGTTCGCGATGGAATTAAAAGAAAAAGGAATAATGGATTTCGGCATTGAATTCGGGCAGACAGGAAATCTTGACGATGTTCTAAAAAAAATCGCGTACCGCGAGGGAATATACGCCGACATCGCGAACGGCAGCAAATGGATGAGCGAGAAATACGGCGGCAAGGAATTCGCCATGCACTCAAAGGGCCTTGAAATGGCGTCTTACGAACCGCGCCGTTCCGTAGGAATGGGTCTTGGTTACGCGACGAGCAACCGCGGCGGCTGTCATCTAAACGGCGGCTATCTCGCGCTGCTGGAATCTGTGGGTGTTCTTTCCACTGACGCGCAAAGCCACACAAAGGCGGAACTTAATATTTTTATGCAGGACGCGCTCGAAGCCGTATCAGCCGCTGGTTTCTGCCTCTTTACCGCGCAGACATTTGTTCCCGCGATATTTTTCCATCTTGGACCGAATCATGCCGTTACGCGCATTACCGGAAAAATCGCGACTTACGCGGGCGGTATTGTGCGCGTACTGCTTGGGATGAAGCCTGTATTGCGCATCAATTCATTTTTTCTTCTGCCTCAGGCTGAGGCAATACGCCTTGCGACAGGTTTTCCGATGTACACGGGAAGTTTTTTAAGGCTTGGAGAGCGAAGCTTCAATCTGGAGCGGCTCTTCAATCTTCGCGAAGGCTTAACAGCGGATAACGATTCCCTGCCGGATCGCCTGACAAAAACGCCGCAGCCCCAAAGGGACGGAAGTGAAAATCAGAAACACATTGTCCCGCTTGATGTAATGCTTAAAAATTATTACAAGGTTCGCGGCTGGGATAAAAACGGAGTTCCAACGAAGAAGACTTTGAAGAAACTCAAGATAGAGTGTTAAGGGTTAGGGGATAGGGATTAGGGGTTAGTATATTTATTACTAGGGCAGAGTGTTTAATCAGGGGTTTTTATGCAGATAAAGGTTAGGTATCGCGCGGGGTTAGCGGCTCTTACGAAAATTTCGGACGAGTCAATCACGGCGGGAAATGTGAAGGATGTTTTAGAGCATGTCAAAAAGCAGTTCGGACGCGAGGCGGAGAAGCTCGCGAAGACAATGCTTATTGTTGTAAACGGGCATAGTATTCTTATGCAAAAACATTTTAAAACAGTATTGAAAGACGGCGATGAAGTGAGTTTTTTACCCATCTGTGGCGGCGGGTAGATATTTAGTATATATTTATATAACATGAGGATTATGAAGAAAATATTTATTTTTACATTGATTATTCTGATAGCGGTTCCTGCGGTTTATTCGCAGCAAAATGTTTCGTCCCCGCAAAAATTCGCGCTTGTTATCGGGAATGGGAATTATTCAGCTTTCGGTTCATTGCAAAACGCGGTGAATGACGCAAACGATATATCTTCGGCTTTACAAAACATTGGTTTTACGGTGGACAGGGTTCTTAACGCGAACCGCGTTCAAATGGTGGAAGCAATTACCCGGTTTAAAAACGCGCTTTCAAGATCGAGGAACAGTTACGGGTTTTTCTTTTACGCCGGACATGCCGTTCAATTTAACGGCGTTAATTTTTTAATACCGGCTACAGCCGACATTCCAAACGCCAATTATCTTGGCGATATGGCGATTTCCGTTCAGACGATGCTCTCGGAATTAAACGATGCCGGAAACGAGCTTAATATAATCGTCCTTGACGCGTGCCGTGATTTTCCTGCGGCATGGAGCCGTTCCGTAAGCCGCGGCCTTAATGTCGTATCGAACCAGCCGGCTGACAGCATCATCGTGTACGCGACAAGCGCGGGCTCAGTCGCATCCGACGGAACAGGAAGAAACGGACTTTTTACTTCTCATTTACTGACACAGTTAAGAACGCCCGGCCTCACTGTGCGCGAAGTATTCGACCGCACGGGATCGGCTGTAGCGCGCGCAAGCAACAGATCGCAAATCCCCGCTATCTACAGCCAGTATTTCGATGACGCGTATTTAGGATCACGTCCGGCTGCGCCAACACCCTCACCGGCGGTGACAGTACAGCCAACGCCTTCGCCTGTTGTTACGCCGGCACCCGTCGCGGCAGTACAGCCTCCGGCGCCGCGTCCGTCATCATCAATCGTGTCGAATGATCTTGTGCATATACAGGGCGGCACATTTATGATGGGTGTTTCTGCGAGTGAGGCAGGATATATCAGAGGAGTTGATACACCATGGCAGGTAACAGTCAGCTCATTTATGATTAGCAGATATGAGATCACTAACAGAGAGCTTATGGGAATAAGACAGCCGAGTCAGCGCGAATATGATTTTTATACTCCCGAAGAATTAAATAGCCCTGCGGTAAATATAAGCTGGATTGACGCGATAGAGTATTGTAACATGCGAAGCGGAATAGAAGAACTGACACCCGTGTATACAATAAGGGGAAGCGGAAGTAACTTGACAGTGAGATGGAACAGGAACGCNAACGGATACAGATTACCGACAGAAGCGGAATGGGAATACGCGTGCCGTGCGGGAACTACAACAGCATATAATACCGGTTCAACTATCAGCGATAACACAGGCTGGTACGCAGATAACAGCGGAAATGCAATGCATCCGCTTCCTGTGGGGCAGAAGCCGGCAAACGCCTGGGGTTTATACGATATGCACGGAAACGCGACAGAGTGGTGCTGGGATCGGCATGGAGTGTATCCGACCAGAGCTTCGACAGATCCGACAGGCGCTTCCTCAGGGACTTATCGTGTGCTTCGAGGCGGTAGTATATCAAGTTCATCTATCGATATCACTTCTTCATACCGCGAAATTGATTCTCGTACCTACGGGAGTCAATATAATGGTTTCCGTGTTGTCCGCAACGCTCCGGGAGTAACATACAGACCTGCGGAAGTAAGGTGATATGTTAGGGGATAGAAATTACCGCCTTTTCAAAAACCGATTCTTTTTATCTCTTTTGGTTTTTCTATCAGGTTATTAAGAGCGATAATTATTTCATTTACTCGTTTATCATTTTTATCAATGTATAACATCAGGAGTTTACGCAGTTCCGCGATTTGCTCACTAGTGCCTCCTTGCGAAAGCACATATTGGCGCATTTTTATGAATGTGATCATTATTTCAATATTAACACTGATTGCTTTCTTACTGTTTAATACGCTTGAAAGCATAAGNACGCCGTGTTCTGTAAAGACATATGGTAAATACCTCCTTCCGCCTTTCCCGATGTTTGAGGTTCCAAATTGGAACCTCAGAGACACAAATTCATCTTCTGTCAATTGGAACATGAAGATATCCGGAAAGCGTTCGATGTTCCTTTTTACGGCTTTGTTTAGGTTTTTTGTACTTATTTCGTACAATCCGGCTAAATCACTGTCCAACATGACTTTCTGTCCCCGAATTTCATGAATCATGCTTTGAATTGGCGTTACAGTGTTTTCTTCCATTTTTTTCCTCCGTTTGAGTTTTTCTTTGGAAATTAAATCAATGAAAAAACATTGACCTCACATTTTGTGTGATATATATTAATTGCGCGGATATGTCATTTTGCTTGCGAATAATGTAAAAATAGGGAAAATTCCTTATAAAAAATGGCTTTTTTCGTTTGTTTTCAATTTAGTCACTGTATAAAGGAAAATTATTACTCTTCCATCATATTGNAAAATTTCCGNGAATTCCTTAAAATNTGNTAAAACCACTTGACTAATAAAATCATTTTTGATATTCTTTCGGAACGGCGTAAAATGCCCCGGTAATATCCCCAGGTTCCAAGGCTGTGTTTACCAGCCGGCTTTGGGCGTTGCCTTTTATGAGCAGCCCTTATAGCTCAGTTGGCAGAGCACATCCATGGTAAGGATGAGGTCATCAGTTCGATTCTGATTGAGGGCTTGAAGCCCCTTCGGGTCATTCTAAATTATATCGGATTTTATTATTTTTTTGAGAGGTTTGATATGGCAAGCAAGAAAACAGTGGTAGAGTTGATAGCCCTTCAGTGCACAGAGTGCAAGAGGCGCAATTACACAACCAGTAAAAACAGGCGCAATATTCAGGAAAAACTTGAGTTCAACAAGTATTGCCCGCATGAACGCAAACATACGCTCCATAAGGAGACTAAAATAAAGTAGAGATTTTAGGCGTATAGCTCAGCTGGTAGAGCGGCGGTCTCCAAAACCGCAGGTCGTGGGTTCGAAGCCTACTGCGCCTGCTTTTAATTTTATAGTAAGGAGAATGATGTGAAAAAAATCATTCAGTTTGTCAAAGAATCATACGCGGAACTAAAAAAAGTAGTCTGGCCGGGAAGGGATGATGTGGTCAGCTCGGTCAAGGTTGTGCTTGTCTCCACTGTTATCATCGCCGCGGTTTTGGGTTTTATTGATTTTCTTTTGCTCCTGGGTATCAGGGCGATATTCTAAATCGAGTAAGGTAGATAATGGCAACCGGCTGGTACGTCCTGCATACATATTCGGGATATGAAAACAAAATAGAAAAAACTATCCGCATGATGATCGATAACGGCGAGCTTGATAAAAATATCGTCCGCGATATTAAAGTTCCAAGCGAGGAAGTTGTCGAGGTCAAGGACGGCAAGAAACGGACGCAGACAAGGAAATTTCTTCCGGGTTATATCCTTGTAGAAATGGATCTTCCCGATGCTGACATGGGATGGAAGATGCCTTGTACTAAAATTAAAAAAATCCAGGGTGTTACAGGTTTTGTCGGGACACCCGCGGATCGTAAACCTCAGCCGCTTACTGGAGATGAGGCCAGATCCATTTTACAAAAATCAGGTGAAATTAAGGGTGAGCGTCCTGTCCGCGCAAGACAGTCCTTTACTCCCGGAGAGCAGGTAAAAATTATCGACGGGCCGTTTGAGTCTTTTGTCGGTACAATCGAAGAAGTCAATCAGGAAAAGAACAAGTTAAAAGTTATGGTAGGTATATTCGGCAGAAACGCGCCTGTGGAAGTTGATCTTTTGCAGGTGGAAAAAGTTTGAGAAAGGGGATTAGGGTTTAGGGAATAGGGGTTAGGATTTAGGGAATAGGGATCAGGGATTGTTGTTCGGGGTTTTTGCGTGTTTGGTATACGCTTTGATTGCAAACATTGATCATCAGTCCTTAGTTCTTTTATAAAAGTGTGGAAGAAGCTGAACGCTTCGCTAGTTCGGTTAATGCCAGATACCGGATGGACCACAAAGGAGAATTAAATGGCAAAAAAGAAGATTACAGCTTATGTAAAGCTGCAATGTCCCGCAGGAAAGGCTACACCAGCTCCTCCTGTCGGACCGGCGTTAGGCCCTCACGGGGTAAGCGCGCCTCAGTTTGTCCAGCAGTTCAATGACAGGACAAAGAGTATGGAACCGGGTCTTACCATCCCGGTCATAGTCACGGTTTACGCGGATAAAACATTTACTTTTATCCTGAAAACCCCGCCCGCTTCCGTTTTGATTAAAAAGGCGATTGGGCTTGAGAGCGGATCAAAAGAACCGCACAAGAACAAGGTTGGTAAAATTTCAAGGGCTCAGCTTGAAGAAATTGGAAAAGCTAAAATGGCGGACTTGTCAGCTAACGATCTTGACGCGGCAGTGAAGATTATCGCCGGGACTGCCCGGTCTATGGGTGTCGAGGTGGAGAAATGAAGCGTGGAAAAAAATATAGAGACAGCGTAAAGATGTACAAATGGGAAAGTAGTTACGAGCTTACAGAAGCGTTGACTTTAGTAAAGTCGATGGCTTTCGCGAAATTCGATGAAACCGTGGATTTATCCGTTAAACTCAATTTGAAGAAAAGCCAGTCTGTCCGCGATACCGTAGTTCTTCCAAACCAGTTCCGCGGCGAAAAGAAAGTGCTTGTTTTCTGTAAACCGGAAAAAGAAAAAGAAGCCCAGGAAGCCGGAGCGGCGTTTGTCGGAGCTGATGATCTAATCGAAAAGGTAAAAGGCGGCTGGACGGATTTTGATGTTGCTGTCGCGACTCCCGATATGATGAAAGATGTCGGCAAGCTCGGTATGGTGCTTGGACGAAAAGGCCTCATGCCCAATCCAAAAACCGGAACTGTTTCCTTCGACCTTAAAGGCACGTTAGCTGAACTTAAAAAAGGCCGCGTGGAGTTTAGGGCGGACAAAACAGGAGTTATGCATCTTGCGGTCGGCAAGGTTTCGATGGAACCGGCGATGGTCGCCGAAAACGTAAAAGCGGTGATGACAGAAGTTAAACGCAAACGTCCTGTCGATGTAAAGGGCGAGTTTATTCAATCTGTTTCTGTCGCGTCAAGCATGGGGCCCGGCGTATGGGTAGCCATGAGGGATCAGGATTGAAACCCCTTCTAGGTTTCAATATTTATTGGAGGTTATATGGCGATTATAGCTAAAAAAATACAGGAAAATAAAACTAAAGCCATTGGGGTTCTGAAAAATTCACTCAGCGCCGCACCGGATTTTATCTTTACAGATTACCGCGGGCTTACGGTGGAGCAGATCACCAATTTGAGAAAACAGCTTCGCGCGAAGGAAGTTAAGTACAAGGTTGTAAAAAACAATTTCGCGAAGATCGCGTTTGAGCAATTGTCAGCTCCCGATGTTTCCGCGTATCTTACGGGACCGACCGCAGTAGCGATCACTCCAAAGGATCCAAACGAAGTCGCAAAAATATTTTACGACTTTTTAAAGGAAGTCCCCGCTCTGAAAGTGAAAGGCGCTTTGATCGGCGGCACGGTTTACAATGCCGCGCAGACCGAAGCATTCTCGAAACTGCCGGGAAGACTCGAGCTTATCTCTATGCTCATGTCGGTAATGAACGGCCCGGCGCGTAATCTCGCGGCGGCGCTCAACGATGTTCCTGCAAGGATTGTGCGTACCATTAAAGCCGTTGCGGATAAGAAAGGAGAAGGCGCTGCGTAATGCGCCGTAAAAATGGGTTAACTGTTTATCGGTTAATTATAGAAGCCTGTCAGACTTCCGCAAATATTGTTTGTTTAAACAGTGTTTGCTCAAACAGTGTTTGAATGCTGCTGTTCTGTCAGGTAAAAACGATCCGGCCGTTGTTCGTTGAATTGAGCGCCGGACGTAACACAATATTAGGAGAAGATAATATGGCAGCCACAAAAGAAGAAATTTTAGAATCAATCGCGTCAATGACCGTTCTTGAGGTATCAGAGCTGGTAAAAATGATGGAAGAAAAATTCGGCGTTTCAGCCGCAGCCCCGGTCGCAATAGCGGCGGCGGGCGCACCCGGAGCGGCAGCCCCGGCGGCGGAGGAGAAAACCGAGTTTAACGTAATTCTTAAAGCATTTGACGATACCAAGAAGATTGCCGTAATCAAAGAAGTCCGCGCTGTTACCGGTCTTGGTCTTAAAGAAGCCAAAGATCTGGTCGAAGGCGCGCCGAAACCGCTTAAAGAAGGCGTTTCCAAAGATGAGGCAGCCAAAATTAAAGAGCAGGTCACCGCGGCGGGCGGCACTGTTGAGATTCAGTAGTCTGAAGTACAATCCCGGTTTTTATACGCCGGATGTTTTAGTTTTTTACGCAGGGGCGCACAGGCTCGCGCAGGGGAATTTTTAAATTCGTTCCCATGTGTGAGTTATGCGCCGCTGCAGTTTGCGTTGTACAGATTTAAAAGATTGTTATATAGTTAAACAGGAAGGGGAGTTCGATGGTCAGGGAAAAACAAACCGATAAACGCAGATACATTGGAAAAGATATTCAGGATGTAATGGAGCTGCCGGATCTAATTGATATTCAATTAAATTCCTACGAACGTTTTTTGCAAAAAGATAAAATCGGAAAAAAGGAAAAATTGGGATCTCAGGGGCTTCAGGAAGTATTTGAAACTACATTCCCTATCAAAAGCCCCAACGAAGATATGAGGCTTGAATTTGAATATTATACATTTGACGATGATAACATAAAAATGTCGGAGCTTGAGTGCAAGCAGAAAGGCACAACATACTCAGTTCCGCTTAAGGCGCGCGTAAATCTCGCGTTCCAGCAGACAGGCGAAATCCGTCAGAAAGACATTTACATGGGCGACATTCCGCTGATGACCGAGAGAGGCACGTTCATTATTAACGGAGCTGAAAGGGTTGTAGTCTCGCAGATTCACCGCTCCCCCGGCGTAATTTTCTGCCACGAAAAAGGCATTTATTCGTCCCGCATCATTCCGTACCGCGGAAGCTGGCTCGAATTTGAAATCGATCAGAAACGCGAGCTTATCTACGCGAAGATCGACAGAAAAAAAAGAATTCTTGGAACAATTTTCCTTCGTACGCTCGGTTACTCCACAAGGGAAGAAATCATCAACGCTTTCTATACAACTGAAATTCTTAAAATAAAAGATGACCGCGAAACAAAGGAAAAAATCGCCGGAAAGATTCTCGCGGAGTCGATTATTGTTACAGACGAAAACGCGCCAAAAGGAAACACAGAGAGAGTGCTTTACCGGGCAGGTGAAAAATTAAATCCGCACTACATTGACGAGCTTTTGAAAAACGGAATCAAGCAGATTGTTTATATTGATTTTGAATCGGAAGGATCGCTTAACTCTACGATGCTCCTTAACTGCTTTGAGCGCGAAGACATCAAATTTGTAAGAGAAGCCGGAAACGAACCGACAAAAGAAGAAGCGTTAATGGCTGTCTATTCCGTGCTTATGCCGGGAGAATCGATCACGGTTGATCAAGCTGAAAAAGATCTTCTTGGAATGTTCTTCTCCGACCGCCGCTACGATCTTGGCAAAGTAGGGCGTTACAAGCTTAATAAAAAATTTAACCTCGACCTTCCTAAAAATAAATTCACTCTAGCGAACGATGATATTATCGCCACGATGAAACACCTTATCAAAGTATATGTCGGCGATGAGTATATTGACGATATCGATCATCTTGGGAACAGGCGCATCCGATCTGTCGGCGAACTTATGACAAATCAGATGAAGACCGCTTTCAGCAGGATGGAAAGAATCGCCAAAGAGAGAATGAGTTTAAAAGAAACCGACACTATAAAGCCGCAGGATTTAATTTCCATTAAACCGATAGTCGCGGCGATAAAAGAATTTTTCGGTTCCAGCCAGTTATCGCAGTTCATGGATCAGGTAAATCCGTTAGCTGAACTTACCCACAAAAGGCGTCTTAACGCTCTCGGGCCGGGCGGCCTTTCGCGTGACAGAGCCGGTTTTGAAGTGCGNGAAATTCATTACACGCATTACGGAAGAATGTGCCCCATCGAAACGCCGGAAGGTCCGAATATCGGGCTTATCGTTTCGCTNGCNAACTACACGCGCATCAATGAGTACGGCTTTCTTGAAACGCCGTACAGAAAAGTAAACAAGGGAGTGGCGACAAAAGACATCGAGTATCTTTCGGCGATGGACGAAGACCGCTACTTTATCGCGCAAGCTTCCGCGAAGGTGAACACAAACGGCTCTTTCGCCGACGATCAGATTTCATGCCGGAGACAGGGCGATTACATCACAAAAGCGCCGGATGAAATCCAATTTATGGACGTGTCGCCAAAGCAGATCATTTCTGTTTCGGCTTCTTTAATTCCTTTCCTTGAACACGACGACGCAAACCGCGCCCTTATGGGATCGAACATGCAGCGTCAGGCTGTTCCGCTTGTTTTCCCGGAAGCGCCTCGCGTAGGCACCGGAATGGAAGGCAAGTGCGCGTACGACTCAGGCGTTCTTGTAAAAGCGCGCAGAGCTGGCGCCGTTATTCGCGTAACGTCAAAAGAAATTGTTATAAAACCTGAAAAAACAGGCTCGAATGTAAAGCCGGCGGCTCAGGTTAGAATCGACGATAATGGCAACGATGTTTATCAGCTTGTCAAATTCCAGAGAACAAATCAAGACACTTGTTACAACCAGCGACCCATCGTAAGGCTCGGCGAAAAAATCGCGGCGGGACAAGTAATCGCGGACGGACCTGCGACACAGAACGGAGAGCTTGCGCTCGGACGCAACATCCTCGTGGGATTCATGCCGTGGAACGGGTACAACTACGAAGACTCGATCCTTATATCGCAGCGTGTTGTCAAGGACGATATGTTCACATCGATTCATATAAAAGAATTTATAGTAGAGGTTCGTGAAACGAAACTCGGCCCTGAAAAAATTACGCGCGACATTCCCAACACATCGGAAAAAAGTCTTGACAACCTTGACGGCGAAGGAATTATCCGCAAGGGCGCGAAAGTGCGTTCAGGCGATATTCTTGTCGGAAAAGTTACGCCTAAAAGCGAAACTGAAACGACGCCCGAGTTCAAACTGCTCAATTCAATTTTCGGCGAGAAGGCGAAAGAAGTGCGCGACACTTCACTTAAAGTGCCGCACGGTATCGACGGAACGATCATTGACATCCAGAGGCTCAAACGGACAGACCATGACAGCTTAAGTCCCGGCGTTGACGAAGTAGTAAAAGTTTTAATCGCTACAAAGCGTAAACTCCGCGAGGGTGATAAGATGGCGGGACGCCACGGAAACAAGGGCGTAGTCGCGCGTATTCTTCCGGAAGAAGATATGCCTTTTATGGAAGACGGGACTCCGCTTGATATCTGTCTTACTCCTCTCGGCGTTCCATCGCGCATGAACATCGGACAGCTTCTTGAAACAGAACTCGGCTGGGCGGGATCAACATTGAACGAATGGTACTCCGCGCCTGTTTTCCAGTCGCCTTCATCGGATCAGATCGAGGATAAACTCAAAGAAGCGGGACTGCCCGTTACGAGCAAAGCGACATTAAGAGACGGCAGAACCGGCGAAGAATTTGTAAACCAGATTTTCTGCGGAATGATCTACTTCCTTAAACTGCACCACCTTGTTGATGACAAGATGCACGCGCGTTCGACAGGGCCGTACTCGCTTGTTACGCAGCAGCCGTTAGGCGGCAAGGCGCAATTCGGCGGACAGAGGCTCGGCGAAATGGAAGTATGGGCGCTTGAAGCGTACGGGGCTGCGAACACATTGCAGGAACTTCTTACAATCAAGTCCGACGACATGACAGGACGTTCAAAGATCTACGAAGCGATTGTAAAAGGTGAGCCGTCCACTACGGCGGGCATCCCTGAATCGTTTAACGTACTTGTTCAGGAACTGCGCGGTCTTGCGCTTGATCTTTCAATTTATGATATCAAGGGAAAACAAATCCCGCTGACGGAAAAAGACGAGGAACTGATCACCAAGAGCGGAAGCAATTTCTAACAGTTTTAAATTACAGGCGGTCTTTATTAGCCGCCATTTTGGAAATATATTATAGGGGACAGAAAGCATGCGGGATATTCAGGATTTTGATTCGATAATGATACGGCTGGCCTCGCCGGAAATGATCCGGTCGTGGTCTTACGGCGAAGTGAAAAAACCGGAGACAATCAATTACCGGACGCTGAGGCCGGAGAAAGAAGGGCTTTTCTGCGAAAGGATTTTCGGNACGACNAAAGAATGGGAATGTTACTGCGGAAAGTTTAAATCGATCCGTTACAAGGGAGTAATNTGCGACCGCTGCGGCGTTGAAGTTACGCACTTTAAAGTCCGCCGCGANAGAATGGGGCATATCGAGCTTGCCGCTCCCGTGTCGCACATCTGGTACTACCGNTCCGTTCCAAGCCGCATGGGGCTTCTTCTCGATCTTCCGACAAGTCAGCTTCGCTCCGTTCTCTACTACGAAAAATATATCGTCATTGATTCAGGCGATACCAATCTGAAAAAAGGACAGCTTCTTTCAGAGGATGAATTTTACGATGCGCAGGAACGTTACGGCGGCGGTTTTTCCGCCGGAATGGGAGCCGAGGCGATCAGCGTTCTTCTTGAAAACATCGACCTTGATCAGATGGCGGCCGACCTTCGCGCGAAAATGATCGACAAGGGCGCGAAGAGCGACAAACGCCTTCTTAAACGGATCGAAATTGTCGAAAACTTCCGCGGCTCTAACAACAAGCCGCAGTGGATGATCTTAAGCGTCATCCCGGTAATTCCGCCCGAGCTTCGCCCGATGGTGCAGCTTGACGGCGGCCGGTTCGCGACAAGCGATTTAAACGATCTTTACCGCAGGGTGATCAACCGCAACAACCGCCTTAAAAGGCTTCAGGCGCTTACCGCTCCCGACATCATTATCCGTAACGAGAAGAGAATGCTGCAGGAAGCTGTCGACGCGTTATTCGACAATTCAAAGAAAAAGAAAGTTGTAAAAGGCTCTTCCAATAGGCCCCTTAAATCCATCAGCGATATGCTTAAAGGCAAGCAGGGACGCTTCCGCCAGAACCTTCTTGGCAAGCGCGTTGACTATTCGGGGCGTTCCGTAATCACTGTCGGCCCCGATCTTAGAATGTGGCAGTGCGGTATTCCGACAAAGATGGCGCTTGAATTATTTAAGCCCTTTATAATGAAGAAACTCGTTGATAAAGATGTTGTGTTTAACATCAAAAAAGCGAAGATGCTTGTCGAGCAGGAGACGCCGGAAGTATTCGCGATTCTTGACGAAGTTGTAAAAGAGCATCCTGTGCTTCTTAACCGCGCTCCGACTCTGCACCGTCTTGGTATTCAGGCGTTTGAACCTGTGCTTGTCGAGGGAAAAGCGATCAAACTGCATCCGCTTGTTTGCCACGCGTTTAACGCCGACTTTGACGGGGACCAGATG
This sequence comes from Treponema sp., assembly GCA_009786625.1. Taxonomy (GTDB): domain Bacteria; phylum Spirochaetota; class Spirochaetia; order Treponematales; family Breznakiellaceae; genus WQXQ01. The sequence goes on along the minus strand of WQRT01000001.1, from coordinate 28,374 downwards.
GCGGTTCATGTTCCGCTGACGCAGGCCGCGCAGATGGAGTGCTGGACGCTGATGCTCTCCGCGCGGAATCTTTTAAATCCCGCTAACGGTAAAACAATTGTATTCCCGTCTCAGGACATGGTTTTAGGAATCAACTTCCTTACAAGGATCAAACCGGGCGCGAGAAGAAAAGGCTCGCTTAGTAATGAAACAAAAAATGTTGTGCCGTTTTATTCATCGCCTGAAGAAGTACAGATGGCGGTCGAAAGAAAATCGCTTGATTGGGGCGCGGCAATCCGTTTAAGGCCGCCGAAACTTCCCATCTGGGACAAGGCCGGTCACTTTGTAGAACCCGACGCTGACGGAACGATTATTACATCGGCNGGAAGACTTGTGTTTAACGAGGAGCTTCCCGAGGATCTTCCGTTTATNAATTATGAATTGAAGGATAAAGAGCTTCGCATTCTTGTCGAGTACGTCTTTAAGGATAAAGGATCGTGGATCACGGTTCAGATGCTTGACGCGATTAAATCNACGGGCTANCGTTACGCGACAGTTTTCGGCGCGACAATCGGCGTTGACGACATTGTAATCCCAAAGGAAAAAGCTGACATGATCGACAAGGCAAACAAAGATGTCGAGTCGATTCAAAAACAATGGCGTCAGGGTCATATCACAAACGAAGAGAGATACAATCAGGTTGTTCAGGTCTGGACAAAAACAAACGAAGACCTTACCAACATAACGATGAAGACGCTGGAATCCGACAGGGACGGCTTTAACTCAATCTATATGATGGCGAACTCAGGCGCGCGCGGAAGCCGCAACCAGATCCGCCAGCTCGCCGGTATGCGCGGCCTTATGGCGAAGCCGTCAGGTGACATCATAGAGCTACCCATCAGATCAAACTTTAAAGAAGGTCTTTCAGTTATTGAGTTCTTTATTTCAACTAACGGCGCGCGCAAGGGTCTTGCGGACACCGCTCTTAAAACAGCGGAAGCCGGTTACCTTACCCGCCGCCTTGTCGACATCGCGCAGGACATGGTTGTAAACGAAGACGACTGCGGAACCATCAACGGTATATCGTATTCATCAATTAAACAGGGTGAGGAAATTGTCGAAGCGTTAAAAGATCGCGTAATCGGGCGGTTCACGCTTGAGCGCGTTAAGCATCCGATAACGGGTGAGCTTATCGTTGACGTAAACGAGGAGATCACCGAAGATGTCGCGCAGGCAATTGACGCGGCGGGTGTGGAAACGATCCGCATCAGGACGGTTCTTACATGCGAAGCGAAGTACGGTGTCTGCCGCAAATGTTACGGGCGCAATCTTGCCACGAACCGCGCGGTTGATATCGGCGAAGCTGTCGGCACAATCGCCGCGCAGTCCATCGGGCAGCCCGGCACTCAGCTTACGATGCGCACATTCCATATCGGCGGTGTCGCGACAAAAGTATCGGAAGAAAGCCGCATAACGCTTAAGTATCCCGTGTACATCAAGGATGTAATCGGAACGCACATTCAGCTTGACAACGGCCACCTGTTGTTTACAAGACGCGCCCACGCGGTTGTGAACAAGGTGATGAGGGAATATAAAATCGAGAAGAGCGACAAACTGATCGCGGCGGACGGTAAAAGAATCAACCGCGGCGACATAATTATCAAACGCGGAAACGAGGAAATTACTTCCCCTGAAATCGCGTACGCTCTTGTTCTAAAAAATAACGATACGCAGACTCTGTACCTTATCGGTCAGGATCAAAAGATCGAAATCAGAAACGGCTCGGACTTTGAAGTGCAAAAAGGTTCCATTGTGGATGCCGATAAAACCATCGCGACATTCGATCCGTTCTCCGACCCGATTATTGCTGAAGCGAGCGGAACCGTAAAATACGAAGACATCATTCTCGGCTCAACGTTAAAGGAAGAAATTGACGAAGACACCGGCAATATCGAAAAGCGCATAACGGAGTTCCAGCACGAGAGCAAACAGCCGCGTATCTTTATTGTCGATGATAAGGAAAACGAAGTCGCCTCTTACTTCCTCCCGTCGGGCGCGTACATTCAGGTTGATGAAGGCGAGCGCATCCGCGCCGGCCGCACAATCGCGAAGACATTAAAGGAATCCGCGAAAGCGATGGACATCACATCCGGTCTTCCGCGCGTAAGCGAACTGTTCGAAGCGCGAAAACCAAAAAGCCCCGCGGTTCTCGCTCANGTGTCAGGCACCGTTTATTTCTCGGCGGGCATCGTAAAAGATAAACGCAAGATCACGATAATTGATAATTTCGGCAGAGAGTTTCCGCACCTTATTCCAAAGAGCAAACGTCTTTTAGTGCGCGACGGCGATACGGTGGAAGCTGGAGAACTTTTGTGTCAGGGCGCGATTAACCCGCACGACGTTCTTTATATTCTTGGCGAAGGAAAACTACAACGTTATCTGATGGACGAGATTCAAAACGTCTACCGTCTGCAGGGTGTTTCGATTAACGATAAACACATCGGCGTTATCATCAGGCAGATGATGCGCAAGGTGGAAATACGCTTTGTCGGCGACACGAAATTTATTTACGGTTCCTCAGTTGATAAATACCGTTTCCACGAAGAAAACGCGCGTGTCATGGCGGAAGGCGGACAGCCTGCAATAGCGCAGCCGATGTTCCAGGGAATCACGAAAGCGTCGCTTAACATTGACTCCTTCCTCTCAGCGGCGAGCTTTCAGGAAACGACAAGAGTTCTTACCAACGCGGCGATCGCGGGATCAACGGATTACCTTCGCGGCTTGAAAGAAAATATTATCATCGGTCATCCGATCCCGGCTGGAACCGGAATGAAGCGGTACCGCAACATCAAACTTTTTGATGAGGATAGTCAGGATCTGGACGAGTACATGCACGAGATTCTCGAAAGGCGCAAACAGGAAGCGGAAGCTCTTGCTGAAGCCGAAGAAGCCGTGAACGATTATACGGTTGAAGAATCCGACGATTGATGCAGTACCGTACAGACAGGATTACTGGTAATAAAATTTCAATCCTTAGTTTCGGCTGTATGCGCTTCCCCGGCGCTGTCGGTACGGACATGAAAAAAACCGAAGAGCTTGTCATGCGCTCTATCGAGATGGGCGTAAATTATTTTGACACCGCATGGCTGTACCCCGGAAACGAAGAAGCTCTTGGAACTGTTCTTTCAAAAAACAAAGCGCGGGAAAAAGTTTATATCGCGACCAAGATGCCGCTTATCCTGTTTAAATCGGACAGCGAAAAAGTTGACTTTGATAAATATTTAAATCAATCTCTTGAAAGGCTTAAGACCGATTATATTGATTACTACCTTCTGCATATGATAACCGACACTGAGCAGTGGAACAGATTTAAGAATTGGGGAATTGAAGACTGGATCGCGCAGAAAAAGAAAAGCGGCCGGATAAAACAAATTGGTTTTTCTTTTCACGGATCGGGAAGCGATTTCTTAAAAGTGATTGACGTATATAACTGGGAACTCGCTCAAATTCAATACAATTACTTTGATGAAAATTTTCAAGCGGGAGTAAGGGGTTTGAAGGCGGCGGCGGAAAAAATGCCAGTTGTGATCATGGAACCTCTGCTCGGCGGAAAACTCGCGTCGAACCTTCCAAAAGACGCGGTAAAAATATTTAAAAACGCTGACGCGGACACATCGCCCGCCGGCTGGGCGCTTAACTGGCTCTGGGATCAAGGCGAGGTAGCGTCAGTTTTAAGCGGCATGAACACGATGGCGCAGCTTGAGGAGAACCTCGCGCTGGCGCAGAACGCGTCAGCCGGTATGCTCGATGATTCCAAAAAAGCCGTTTACAAAGCAGTTAAGGAATCATTAAACCGCTCATGCAAGATCCGCTGTACCGGATGCAATTACTGCATGCCGTGTCCCGCGGGTGTAAACATTCCCGGATCATTTTCCACGTACAACACAGTTTATTCCATGGGTTATATCGAAGGCGTAAAGCAATATGTCACAAGCACAGGTCTTACTCAGGTAAAAAGCTGCAGCCCATATCTTTGTACAAAATGCGGAGTATGCGAAACCAAATGCCCGCAAAAAATTCCTATCATGAGCAATCTCGTGACAGTCCGCAAGAAAATGGAACCGTGGTTCATTAAACTTGTCGGCGTCACCGCCAGAGCCTTCCTCGGCAAAAAACGAAAGTAAATGATGCATAAGAATTTCACACAGAGGCACAGAGATCGCGGAGAGTACGGAGTTTCAGTTCGAAATCCTTTTTTTTGTTATTCCGATATATTCACTGTCCGCCGGAAAATTAATAATTTTTATCATTTTAATTTTGTGCCCTCCGTGCCTTCGTGCCTCCGTGTGATCATTAATACAATAATCATTTTATTGCTGATGTCATGTTCAAGACAGGATGTTAGTGACAAACTGCTTATCGCCGTGAGTATTCCGCCGCAGGAGTGGTTTGTTTCGCGGATTGCCGGGGATAAAGTTGACACGCTGATCCTTGTTCCGCCGGGACAGAATCCGCATAACTACGAACCGGCTCCAAGACAGATACAAAACCTTTCAAAAGCAAGCGCGTGGATACTCAGCGGCACTGAGTTTGAAATATCGCTGCGCCCGAAAATTGAATCACTCTTTCCCAATCTGATGATTGTAGATGGAACAGAAGGAGTACAATTCAGATACATGGAAGATCATAATTGCGATGATGATCATTCGTCATCAGTCGCTTCACATTCTTCATTAGAAATAGACAGGCATACATGGCTTGGTTTTAGTCCCGCGATCATGCTGGCGGATAATATTTTAAAAACTCTCAATCTTTTCGACAGCGATAATTCTGAGTTTTACGATGACAGGTTTATGGAAACATATATCGATATTTTTCATGTGTTTAACGAATTGGAAATTGAACTTGCTCCCTTAAGAGGTAAAAGCGTTTTTGTTTATCATCCCAGTTTCGGATATTTTTTTGATGAGTTCGGCATTATTCAAGAGGCGGTGGAAACCGGCGGCAAGGAGCCGACTCCGAGGCAGTTGAATGACCTGATGGAAAAAATCATGCGGGAGCAGCCTGCCGCCATTTTTGTGCAGACCCAGTTCCCGGTAAACGCCGCGAGAACACTTGCAAACTCAGCCGGAGCGCAGGTGATAGAACTTGATCCCCTCGCTCAGGATTGGCTTAACAACATCAGACGCATGGGACAAGAGCTGAAAAATATTATAAAATAAATCACGATGGATCGGGAAATCGCAGTCAAATTTGATTCTGTCTCTTTCTCATATTGGGATGCCTGTGTTCTGGAAAACGCTTCGTTTCATATTCACCGCGGCGAGTTTACTGCGATGGTCGGTCCCAACGGTTCAGGGAAGACGACAGTGTTAAAACTTCTTTTGGGTCTTGAAAAACCGACATCTGGAATCATTGAACTGAACGGCGCGGCATCTTATGTATCTCAGCATATGCCCGCCGACAATCATTTTCCGATAACAGTCCGCGATATTGTCAGGATGGGTCTCTTACATCCGTATAAAAATTATAATCAACTTTTTTTTGGAGGTAAGGCCGCTTCAGCCGCCGTTGATGAAGCACTTGAAAAAACCGGCATCGCAGGTCTCGGTTCAAAACCTTTCCGCTCTCTTTCGGGCGGCCAGAAACGGCGTTCTCTGGTCGCGCGTGCGTTGGCCGCAAAACCGGCGCTCCTTATTTTAGACGAGCCGACTGCTAACATGGACTCGGAAAGTGAAGCGAAACTCTATGAAACACTCGGCGCGTACAAAGGCTCAACTACAATATTGATTGTCACTCACGACACGGAATTTGTTTCATCCTTAACGGACAGAGTTCTGTGCCTTGGCAACGGACGCAAAATCGTACAGCATGGTATCGAGCAAAATGTTTCCGCAAGACACGGTGACGATAATTTGCAAGCAAGAGTAGTACATGAAAGGAACATTACTGATGATAAATGCTGCGATTAATAAGGATTGATATATGCAGGAATTTTTTTCAGCGTTATTCAATTTAAATTTTCCATTTCTGCGTAATGCTTTACTTGCAGGATTATTGTCATCGGTTCTTTTTGGCGTGCTTGGTTCTGTCGTAGTGGTGCGGCGCATAAGCAGTTTGGCGGGCGCTGTCTCACATGCCGTGCTTGGCGGGATCGGTATGGCGCTTTATTTATCGGCGACTGTCATCCCGGGATTTCCGCCGATTGCAGGCGCGTTGATCTTTGCGGTTATTGCCGCGCTTGTTATCGGTCTTGTGTCATTGAAGGCGAAGCAGCGCGAAGATACCGTAATAAACGCCATCTGGGTAATCGGCATGAGTCTGGGTCTTCTTTTCATGGCGAAAACACCGGGGTACGCTGACCCGTCGACGTGGCTGTTTGGCAATATACTTCTTATTTCTACAACGGATTTAATTATGATGGCGGTTCTCGGCGTTATTGTTCTTGTTCTCGCTGTGCGTTTTTACGCGCAGATTGAAGCGTCTTCGTTTGATGCGGAGTTCGCGGGGACAAGGGGCGTTCCTGTTAATAAAATATTTATTTTGATTCTTGTGCTGACGGCGGTTGCGATTGTGCTGCTTCAGACATCTGTCGGCATTGTGATGGTGATTGCGATGCTCACTCTTCCCGCCGGCTGCGCCGCTGTGTTCTCGCGGAATCTCGCGGCGATGATGATTTCAAGCTGCGTGTTCGCCGCGTTTTTTTCTGTGTGCGGGCTTGTCTCGGGATGGATATTCGATCTTCCCGTCGGAGCGATGACCGTGATTATCGCGGGCATTGTATTTTTGGGATTCTCTGTTTTCCGTGCTGTTAAGCGTATTACATAGAAAAGGATTTTATTATGCGAAAAATATTTTTAATTATTATTCTGAGCGCGATTTTTCTTTCATGCGGGGTTAGCAGTTCAAACAGAAGTAATAGAGGCGGACCGGCGGAAGATGAATCCGCTGTCAGATTGAATCAGGAGTTAGCGAATGAATCTGAAGCAGCGCGAAATAATTATTATCTTGGTATGTTAAATACGGTTTTTGAAAAATCCCAAACGCCGCGAAATATTTCTTCTTCTATACTAGACGGTCTTGGACATGACGCGCAAGCATCAGCTTTTACAATCGATCTTTCGTCGATACTAAATCTCGATAACTATTTGTGGATCCTTGTCGACAAGGAAAATCCGCTTGGCGGCGGTTATGAGCCGGATGATCTCGTTGTGTTAGGAAGCAATCTATACACAAGCAGACAGGGAATAATGCTGCGAAGAGCCGCGGCAGAGTCGCTTGAAGAGATGGCTGCTGCTGCGAAAAGTGAAAACATTACATTGACGGCATCATCGACATACCGCTCCTTTACTTATCAAGCTGATGTCTACGCGCGTAACGTCAGATCGATGGGGCAGGCGGCGGCGGACAGAGTGTCCGCGCGTCCCGGTTACAGCCAGCATCAGCTTGGACTTGTGATCGACTTCGGTTCAATCACAAACGATTTCGCGCGGACTCCCGAAGGCATCTGGCTCGCGCAAAACGCTTCCCGTTTCGGCTGGTCGCTTTCATACCCCGAAGGAATGGAAGACCTGACAGGCTACAGTTGGGAAAGCTGGCACTACCGCTATGTAGGCAAAGAAACCGCGCGTTTCATTGACACATACTTTGCCGGAATACAGCAACACGCGCTTCGTTTCATCCATGAGTGGACATTGATTAATGTAGAATGACAAGTTTGTTATGATTGATGATCACTATAATAATATTTTGCTTCATTAATAATGAAATGCTATTGTTCTCATAAATAGATCCTCTACAGGTCAGCCAGCCGGCAGCCAGTCTGGGAAACCTATGCTAGGAATTCACTACGGAGCCAGCTTCGCAGTCTCCTTCGTGAGGAACCGCATAAATGGTTTCCCAGACTGGCTGCCGGCTGGCTGACCTGTAGGCGTCTAATTTTTTATAATAATTTTTCTATTATTCGCAAGCAAGATGACATCCTCGCGCCATTAATAGGTGGAGGTATTTATGAAATTATTTTTTATTTTACTTATTTTATTTTCTCTCTCATGTTGCGCGGGTTCTATGCGGGTTTCGGAGAATCAAGCGTCGGAGCGGACACCTGATGATCAATTTTTTGAAGGAACGGGGCAGGGTTATAGAGGGCCTGTTACAGTGCGTGTGAGAATGAATGGTTCCAGTGTTACGGATATTGTAATTGTTGATTCGGCGGAGGATAAATTTGCCGGAGGCAGCGCCATGGATGAACTCATCGATCTTGTGATCATGTACAATTCGACAGACATCGATGTTGTCTCAGGTGCGACAGAATCCAGCAGGGGCTTCCTTGAAGCGGTGGAGAATGCTATACTCAGAAGATGAGTGATTGTATTTTTTGCAAAATAGCCGCCGGGGAAATCCCTTCTAAAAAACTTTACGAAGATGATGAGATGCTCGTTTTCCTCGATATAACTCCGATGGCTCCGGTGCATTATCTTGTCATCCCTAAAAAGCACATACAAAGTCTTCTTGAACTTGAAGAAGCGGACACCGCTTTGCTCGGCAGGCTTTTTTTTAAGGCGCAGGAGATCGCGAAAGAGAAAGGCTGCGAAGAGAAGGGCGGGCGTTTTGTAATCAACGCGAAGACTGACGGCGGGCAGACTGTTGATCATCTGCATATTCATTTTCTCGGCGGACGCGCTCTTGGCTGGCCTCCGGGCTGACTCGGCCGCTTTACTATAAGGATCTTATGGCCATTGAGAAGCATATCAATTTTTTTCAACTCGAAAAAGCGTGCAAGGAAAAAGGCTGTCCGCTCTGTACAATCATAATTGACAGAGCTCACCGCTATATCGATAATCTTTTGTTTGAACATATTACCAACCGAGGTTTCCGCGCTCTTTACCGCGCAGCCGGCGGTTTTTGTTCCTTCCATTCAAAGAATCTCGTTTCTTACCGTGACGGGCTTGCGGTCGCGATTCTCGCGCGTGACATTCTGGAAGACAGGATCAAAGGTTTCGAGCGGCGGCAGCCCTGGCGCCCTAAAGGCCGCTGCCCGGTTTGCGTTCAACGCGACATGATAGAGCAGGAGTATCTCGACTTTATCAGTAACGCCGGAGGCAACTCAGTTGAAGAGCAGGAGCTGCGTTCTTTTTTTATTTCTTCCGATGGTTTATGCGCTCCGCATTATTCAGGTATGTTGTTCACTCCCAAAGGCGCAAAGAGAAATGTACCTGTGTGGCTTAAAAATTTCCAGGAGCATAAATTCAATGAGCTAAAAAAAAGACTGGATCAGTTTATTGAGTTATCGGCTTACGGCAGGCAGAAAGAATTCGCGGAGTTGAGCGAGAAAGATCAGCTTGTCTGGAAGGAAGCGGCCTCGTGTTTATCGGAGAACATGGAATAGTACATTGAATTAGCGCATTGAGCGCGGTATATTAATTGCATGATGGAAATGTTCGTTTCAACCACCTTAACGGTGCTTAACCATTTTGTTTATCTGGTTGCTTTTACCATAGCGGTTATTATCTTATTCGGATTGATGGTGGGGCTCATCAATTTCGTGTTTATGATCTAATGTTGTAAAGTTTAATTTTCCGTACAATTATTTAAATGACTATCACCTCTATCTCGTTGAAAAATCATATCAATTGATGTATATTATTGTAAATACTTTTGTGATGTGAGGAAAATTTTGAAAAAGACGCTGGTTTTATTTTTACTGTTATTTATTTTAGTTTTAACGCAGAATGTTTCAGCTCAGCAGAAATTCGCTCTTGTAATAGGTAATTCGGCATATAACGGGATAAATCCGCTTAGGAATCCTGTGAATGACGCTAACGATATGGAAACTACTTTACGAAATCTGGGTTTTACAGTGCAGAAAGTTCTTAACGGCAATCTTTCACAGATGGAAGACGCGGTGGAAAATTTGGGGAGACGCCTCAGCGGAAATCCCAATTCCTACGGTTTTTTCTTTTTTGCGGGGCACGGCGTACAGGCTAATGGGGAGAATTATCTGATTCCGGTTGAGGCAAGCTCGATTAGAAATGAATCCCATTTACGCGAACGCGCGGTGTCTCTTCAGTTTGTACTAACGACTCTTTCCGGCGCAAGGAACGAGCTTAACATGGTAGTGCTGGACGCATGCCGGGACAATCCTTTTGGCTGGGGAAGAAGCGGCGCGAGAGGTTTATCGCCTGTGGCGCGCGCTCCGTCAGGAACCATAGTCATGTTCGCTGCAGGAGCCGGACAGCAGGCGGCGGACGGCGAAGGCAGAAACGGTTTATTTACAAGTCAGCTATTAACGAACCTTCGCGCCCCCGGCTTAAGCGTCTTTGATATATTTGACAGAACGATGGGACAGGTAAGTTCAATGACAAACGGCGATCAGGAACCCGAACTGTCCCTGCGTTTCTCCGGCGCAAATTCAATTTATCTTGGAACAAGACCCGCGGCAGTAACTCCAACGCCGCAGCCAACCCCCGCAGCGACAACAAACACGACAGTTCCCGAGGGCTTTGTACACATACAAGGCGGAACATTTGCGATGGGTAGCCCCGCGAATGAGGCAGGGCGTGGTAATAATGAAACACAGAGGCAGGTATCAGTAAGTTCATTTATGATGAGCAGATACGAAATAACGCAGAGGGAATATCAGGAAGTGATGGGAACAAACCCAAGCCATTTTACAGGGGACTTAAACCGTCCTGTAGAACAAGTAAGCTGGTTTGACGCTGTAGAATACTGTAACAGAAGAAGCCAGAGGGAGGGATTATCACCCGCGTATACAATAAGCGGCAGCGTAGATAACAGGACAGTAACATGGAACAGGATCGCTAATGGATATAGATTACCTACAGAAGCGGAATGGGAATACGCGTGCAGAGCCGGGACTACAACAGCGTACAATACGGGAGCGAACATAAGTAATAACACAGGCTGGTATTATGCCAACAGCGGGAATACAACAAGACCTGTAGGGCAGTTACCTGCGAACGCATGGGGACTTTACGACATGCACGGAAATGTACTTGAGTGGTGCTGGGATTGGTACGGAGATTACCCTGCGGGAGCGCAGAGTGATCCAACGGGCGCGTCCTCGGGGTCTAATCGCGTGGTACGTGGCAGCAGTTGGCTCACTGCAGCCGCGCTAGTCCGTTCCGCGTCCCGGAGCTACCTCACTCCTACTATTCGGAGCTACATCATCGGCTTCCGCGTCGTCCGTCCTTAGTTTGGGAAAAAAGGTAGCTGCTACCAAATTTAGTTTCTGCTGTAAGGAAGATAAAAGGTAATTAATATTTACATCTCATACGCGGCCGGCTGGGGCTGGTGATCCGGGCAAACCATTTTGCGGTTCCCCGCCGGAGAGACCGCGCATCCAAAGGACGCGAAGGGCTCGCAAGCGGATTCCCAGTAAGGTTTCCTCGGATCACCAGATCCAGCCAGACGCGTACGGGATCGAATGTTACTTAAATTTCTTGTTCAGGTAATATTTCTGGTGTAAAATTAATATTATGCTGGAGGATTTGTGAAAAAGGCGCTGATTTTATTTTTTACTTTATTATTATTTCTAGCGGTTTTTACGCCGAATGTTTCATCGCAGCAAAGCGTCTCCGCCGCGCAGAGATTCGCGCTAGTGATTGGAAATAACAATTACGCTGACCCGCGGGACAGGCTTACAAACCCTGTAAATGACGCGACCGATGTCGCGGCGAGGCTTCGCACGCTTGGGTATCAGGTTGATTTGCAGACTAATGTGAACAACGCCGCGATGGGAAGGGCAATTAATACGTTTTTTCAAAGGCTTTCCGGCGACAGGAACAACGAGGGATTTTTCTGGTACGCGGGTCACGGCGTACAGATGGACGGTGAAAATTACCTGTTGCCTGTTGACGCTGATTTATCGGACGAAGTGGCCGCGCAATATTCATCATATCCTGTAAACAGGCTTATATCCGGTCTTGAGAGAACCGCCAGAAATAAAGTAAACATTGTGGTGCTTGACGCTTGCAGAAACAATCCGTTCAGAACAAGGTCGGCGAGCCACCGCAGCGCAGGTACAAGAGGTCTTGCCGTTTTAGACGATCTACCTCCTGATATAATGGTGATATATTCAACAGCCGCCAACACGCAAGCCGCCGACGGACAGGGGCAGCGCAACAGTCCGTTTGCAATCGCATTCATGCAGAACATGGAGACTGCGCAGGACATAAGCATTGTTATAAGAAGCATAACCCGCGAAACATTACGCCTTACAAATAATAATCAACGCCCGTACATTGAAGGCAGCATTGTAAGTCTGGATTACTATTCAATAAATCAAAGCGCGCCTGCGGTACACCCTGCACCCGTTGTTACACCGACACCGGCGCCGCCGCGTCCAACGCCGGCTCCCGCACCAGCAGCGGTACAACCAACACCTGCCGTAACGCCAACACCCGCAGCGACAACAAACACCACGGTCCCCGCAGGATTTGTACGCATACAAGGCGGAACATTTACGATGGGGAGTACGAATGAGTCAGGGCGTGAAAATGATGAAACACAGAGGCGGGTAACGGTAAGTTCATTTTTAATGAGCAGATACGAAATAACGCAGAGGGAATATCAAGAAGTAATGGGAACAAACCCAAGCAGATTTACAGGGGATTTAGACCGTCCAGTAGAACAAGTAAGCTGGTTTGACGCTGTAGAGTACTGTAACAGGAGAAGCCAGAGGGAGGGATTAACACCCGCGTATACAATGAGCGGAACAAATGTNACATGGAACAGGAACACTAACGGATATAGATTACCTACAGAAGCGGAATGGGAATACGCGTGCAGAGCCGGNACAANAACAGCGTATAACACCGGAGCGAACATAAGCAATAACACAGGCTGGTATAGAGCNAACAGCGGGAATACAACAAGACCTGTAGGGCAGTTACCTGCGAACGCATGGGGACTTTACGACATGCACGGAAATGTATTGGAGTGGTGCTGGGATTGGTACGGGGCGTACTCTGCGGGAGCGCAGAGTGATCCAACGGGCGCGTCCTCGTGGTCTGCTCGCGTGGTGCGCGGCGGCAGCTGGGGCAATTCAGCCGATTACGTCCGTTCCGCGAACCGGTTCAACTACACTCCATCTATCCAGCACTACAGCCTCGGCTTCCGTGTCGTCCGTAATGTTTCCGGAGTAACATACACACCAGCAGAAGTTAGGTAAAAAAAAGAAGCTGCTGGTAAATTTGTTCGTCTTTGTTCGTGTGGTTCGCGGCTAAAAAATTCTCCGTGTTCTCTGTGAACTCCGAGTCCCTGTGTGAAATTCTTAGAAAAGGCAGCAGCAGCCAAATTTTGTTTGTGTTGGTTAGTGTGGTTCGCGGCTACAATCTTATTTTCGTGTGTACCTCGAGGTACGAGTTAGCGCAGTTCGTGGTTAAAACAAAAAACAACTGTTGTCAAATATCTCTGGATTTTTCCTGATATTTAATTTATAATCCGATCATGGAAATTCCTTACACTTATTGGGAAGCTGACGATGGCTGGTTTGTCGGGTTCATAAACGCATACCCCGATCATCTGACTCAGGGACATGATCTTTCAGAATTGGAAGTAATGCTGACGGATTTATATCAAATAAGGCAGGAAGAAGATGAAAGATTATCCTCAAAGAGAAAAAGCGGTGTGCTGCGATTAAAGGTTTCTGCTTGAAGCGCCAGAAACTAATTAAAGAGATAATAAAAAGAGGCGCTGTTTTCGTCCGGCATGGNGCTAATCATGATATTTATGAAAACCCCAGAACTAATACATCTACTCAAGTTCCCAGGCACACAGATGTGAATGAACTTGTAGCGAAAGCTATAATTAAATTCTTTTCTTAAAAATAATAGGGCAATTGTTCTTGGTGCGCCTTCGTGGCTAAAAATGAAATTTAATCCACATATTCATTGTGTTTTGCGCGAACCCTTTTTTCGTATTCTGCCATTTTTAAGCGACCATGGTCTGACATTCCATTTTAAAAAGTTATATGTCAACACAGGTTTCCGTTTACTCCCGCCACCCCATTCTTTCTATCACCGGGATAAGCGCACGAAGGCGCACGACTCTTCCGCCGCCGTTTGCTCTGTTGCGGAAGTAATCGCCGTCGTTCGCGAACGGCACTTCTTCGCCCGGGAAAGACGGAGCTCTTCGCTGTGTCCAGTGAAGAGAAGGATCTTTAAGCGAGACTGACGGGTTTGCCGGATCAAAATAAATGAATGATTCATGAACGCCGCGTTCAGGCGCGGGAGCTACGTTTGTGCATTGCAGATAACGGATCACTCCCCTTGCGTAATCAATTGATTGAATGATTGCCGAGTGTACAACCGTTCCTGATGTGTCTCTGAATAAAAGGATATCAGCAGGGCGGAGATTGCGGATTTCATCGCTAACGTCGATCAATTGGGGGTTTTGCGAACTGAAGAATGATGTACCGGCGTATAATGCCGGGTCTGCGCCGCGCGGGAGTCCGAGAGCGGGGCTGATGATCCTGCCGAGATCCGTTCCGCCGCGCGCGCCGATGTATGAGAGGATATGCCAGACAAAGCCTGAACAATCAATGCCTACAAGACCGATGCAGTAAAGATAATTGTGAACATCTGTTTCCTGTGCGCCTCTTCCCGATGTTAATATGTGCGGGCGGTGCGGGAGGATTCTGTAGGTTCCAGCTTTCAATCTCGCGATGATAAATATATCCGAAGAAAATGTCCATGTAAGTTCTTGCAAATCAAAAAGAAGCGCTCTTTCGCGCCTTGACGAAAACGCGTTTATATATTCAGCGAAGCCTTCGCTGTCAAGTATTTCGTCGATTACCGGCATGAGCGTCTGCGGACTTCCCTTGCCGCCCGCGAAAACAGGTATCGGCGTTTCCAGCATGATGTCGCGTTCATTCATCATGGCGAACGGCAGGCGTATGTTCATCACTCTGCCGTCGATGATCCTTGTTGTAAAACATTGCCTGTACGCTTCTTCGATAACGCGTTCAACGCCGTTCCCCCAAAGATGCACTGGATCTGAAAATGAAAATAAATATTCTTCTTGCGCGTGTATAAATGGAACATTGTATAGAAATAAATTAACCGCTAACCACACAAATGCCGCATTTTTCATATCTTAATATTTTCTCTTTCTATATCTTTGAAGTAGCGGACTGTTCCGGCTTTCAATTCTTCTGTGGCGTCTTCGTCGCAAACTATTATTGCTTTCGGGTGCATCTGTAAACATGACAGAGTCCACATATGGTTAATGCCTTCTTCGATTACTGCGCGGAGTGCGCGGGCTTTGCTTCTGCCGTTTACGATTATGAGGACTTCACGCGCGTCCATCACTGTTCCCACTCCGACTGTTAGAGCGGTGCCGGGTACCTTTGTAATGTCGCCGTCAAAGAAACGCGCGTTGGCCGCTTTTGTTTCCATGGTGAGCGTTTTTACTCTTGTGCGGGAGACAAGCGAAGAGCCGGGTTCGTTAAACGCTATATGCCCGTCGCTTCCCATGCCGCCGAGGAATAGATCGATTCCGCCTTCCGCGGCTATTGCTTCTTCGTATTGCGAACATTCCTTCTGAAGATCCTGCGCCATTCCGTCAAGAATGTGAATGGAGCCGCGATCTATATCAACATGATTAAAAAGTGCGTTCATCATAAAATAATGATAGCTCTGCGGATGATCCGCGTTAAGCCCGATATATTCATCCATATTAAAAGTGCGCACATTTTTAAAGGAAAGTTTTCCTTCCTTATACATTTTGATAAATTCTCCGTAGAGCAAAAGCGGGCTTGAACCTGTCGGAAGACCAAGTATAAATGGTTTGGTTCCTTTGTCCGCGTTAATTTTTTCCGCGATATACCCCGCCGCCCACCGGCTTGCTTTTTCATAATTGGGATGAATTACTAAACGCATGATTTCCCCTTTACATTATTAGTTTTCCGCCTATCATCACATGGCGGATTTTAAACTCATTATCGAATACCGTTATATCAGCATAACGCCCCGGGATTATCGCTCCCTGATTGGTGTACCGCATGATCTGCGCCGGATTTAACGAAGCTGTTTTTACCGCGTCGCTCAGGCTGAAACCTTCCGCCGTAAGATTTTTGATGCCGCGGATCATCGTCAGTCCTGATCCGGCTATTACATTATCGGATTTTCTGCAAAAGACCCCTTTATCAAAATACACTTCTTCATTGTTGGCAAAGAACGGTCCTTCTTTTTGCTCGGTCGGTTTTACAGCGTCTGTAACAAGCACGATTCTGTCTATCGGTTTATTTCGTAACAGCAGCTTGAAAAGATCGGGGTGAACATGAAAACCATCGGCGATTATTTCGCATGACATTTCCGTGTGGATCAATATCGCGCCGACCGCGTTCGGGTTACGGTGATCGAGCCTTCTCATCGCGTTAAAAAGATGAGTAGAATGTAAAATACCCTTTTGCATCCCTTCTGTCATATTGTCGTATTCGGCGTTTGTATGACCTGCCTGTAGAATTATGCCTTCCTTGATACAGTAGAGCGCAAGCTCCCTCATGTGTTTTAATTCAGGAGCAACGGTCATATTCACAATATGCCCCGATGAAGCTTCCCACAATTTTTCCATCAGATCGATATTAACAGGAGAAACAGTTTCAGGTTTTTGAACGCCCAGCCTGTAAGGAGATATAAACGGGCCTTCAAGGTGCAGCCCCATTATCCGTGCGCCTTCTTCCTTGCCGATTGCGGCCGTGATTTGACGTACTGCGTGAAGCATGCGCTGCGGTTCATCGGGGTAGAGTGTCGGATTGAATGCTGTTACTCCAAACCGGGCTAACAAAATGGACATTTGAAGTATAGAATCGGTGTCGGCATCTTCAGTGCCGTAACCGCCCATACCGTGTATGTGCGTGTCGATAAATCCGGGCGCGATTACAGCTTCGCCCACATCGATTAATTTTACAGAGCTGTCTAACTGTAATTGATCAAAACGTTTACGCGATAGTACGTCGGATATTAATCCGTCCTCGACAAGAACCGCACAATTTTCCATTGCCGCGAATCCGGTAAGGACAGTTCCATTATAAAAACAAACAGAATTGTTCATATTTAAATCAAACCTTTAAACGGCATATGTATGCACGTAATAAAGCTTTTTAAAAATAAATAAGCGAGGACAATACGCCCTCACTTATCTTGCTTGAGATTTTACCTGGTTAAAAATGACATGTTACCGCTTAAGGACGGATACAACTCTTTCCAGTACTTTTTTTCTGTCCAAGGGTTTTACAATGTAGCTTTTGGCTCCCATTAAAAGACATTTTTTAACAACATCTTCCTTGCCTAGCGCGCTTACCATGATAATGTTGGCAGCCTTATCAAATTCCAGAATTTTTTCCAATGCTGTAACGCCATCCATAACCGGCATAGTAATATCCAGTGTTACCAGATCGATGGTTCCCTGCCCAGCCTTGTATTTTTCGACCCCTTGGGCTCCGTCGGCAGCAGTATCAGCCACTTCAAAGCCTTCGGACGTAAAAATCTGACCAAGCTGCTTAGCTATAAACATCGAGTCATCAACGACCAGAACCCGGTACGGAACTCCCTCCGGTTTTATACCTTCAGCGGCCTTTTCATTGATATTAGGCATATCACTCTTTGCTACCATCCTGTACGCTCCTCTCTTTATCAATATATGCTATAATTGGAAATAAGTCAATAGCGGTTATGATTATAAAATAATTTATTACCATGTTTATTAAAAGTGTTTTTTTTAACATATTTTCAGTTTTTTTGTCTATGAGGTATAAATGAGCGTACCTTTTATGCTGGCGCCTATGGCGGAATTAAGCCACAGGGCTTTGAGAGAGTTAATAGAAGATTTCGGCGGTTGTGACTGCTATTTCTCAGAGATGATTAGCGCGGCGGCTCTTTTTGCCGGAGGTCCCTTCGAAAAATGGTATATTGACCCTGATCCAAAGCCTGAAAAACTGGTTTTTCAGCTTGTAGGTTCCGATTTACAGGTTATTTCACAAGCCGCAGCCATGCTGGACAGCCGGGAATGTGCCGGAATAGACATAAATATGGGCTGTAGCGCCCCATTAATCCGAAAAACAGGCGCCGGAGCCGCATGGATGGCATCAATAGACCGTGCCGGAGAGTTAATTTCCGCCGTCCGGCCGCAGGTAAAACGGCGCCTCAGCGTCAAATTGAGGATAGGTTTTAAGGATGATTTTGATTACCTTGTCCGGTTCTGCCGCCGCCTGGAATCAGAGGGGACAGAGCTTATCACCCTCCACCCCCGCACTGTCACAGAAAAATTCAAACGCCTCGCCCGCTGGGACTATGTCGGCGCATTGAGAAAAGAGCTTAAAATCCCGGTTGCCGGTAATGGGGACATAGCTGATGCCGCAGAACTGGTCAAACGCGCACAGGGACCCTGCGACGCTGTAATGGCAGGCAGAGCAGCGGTACGCCAGCCGTGGATTTTTAAACAGGCAAAAATTTGCGCTTTAAATCAATATCCCGAAGCTGAGGGGGAGAGGGCTTTGGAAAAACAATTTTTGGAGTTCCCCGCTGGAGAGACTTCGCAGAAGGCTCGGAAGCGGATTCCTCCAATCGTTTTTTCAGAGCCCTCTCCCCCCCAGCTTCAGGACATTGGATTAAGGTTTTTGGAATTGCTTGCTAAATATCAACCGCCTGAGTTTCATATATCAAGAGCCAAACGTTTTTTCAGCTTTTTCTGCGATAATTTGAAATGGGGGAATTATCTTAAAAATTTGTTAAACAGAGAAGAAACATTGATGGGGATCGAAAAAGTGTGGAAAGGGTATTTTACAGAGAATGATGCTTGAGTTGATTTCTACCGGTTTTATAACATTCAGACTATAATTTGCTTAATCTCTGATACAGGTTTAACATATAATCATGCAGGTTCAACGCACTTCGTTGATTCAGGAACAACGCCTCAGGATGAATCCGCAGCTCCTTCAATCGATCAAACTGATGGAACTGCCAATCGCGGATCTGCGGGAAAGAATCGAAGAAGAGCTGGAACGTAACCCGGCGCTGGAAGTAATTGAAGATAAAAGCACCGTAAGGCTGGATGAGTCTGAGACAGGGCGCGGCGAAAGATACGAATATTTTGAATCAACTTCCGATCCCGGAAGGCGGGGGCAGCAGGCTTCGGATGAACATCAGCGTTTTATCGAAGGCGTTTTGACGCGGCCTGAAACGCTGCAGGAACACCTTCTGCGCCAGCTTCAGCTTGAACCTGTCGATGACGATTTGCGGATTACCGCCGAAACTCTTGTTCAAAATCTTGATGATGACGGTTTCCATAAGGAGCGTCCGGAGGCTCTGTTCCCCGAACAGCCGCCGCGTTTAAAAGAGGCCGTCGAACTTGTTCAAAGACTCGATCCGGCTGGAACCTGTACAAACGGTTACCGTGAATCGCTCAGTGTTCAGCTCTCTTTGGAGTTTGACGACGCGGCGGAAATCGCCGAAATGGAAAAAATACTTGACGAGCTTGAGCTTTTTGAACGCGAAAAATTTCCTGCGCTCGCGAAAAAAATCGGCCTTGACGAAGAAGATACCCGTGTGTTATGCGAAAACATAAAAAGACTTTCCCCTTTTCCGGGGCGGGCGTTTGAGTCAAGGCATAATGAAGTGCGCTATGTTGTGCCGGATATCAAGGTGGTCAGGGATAAGGATGAGTTTTTTATCAATCTGAATGATGAGGCGTTTCCCGTTCTGGGCATTAATAAATCTTTTGAAGAGTTCACAAATTCCGCCGATCAAAACGCAAGAGAGTTCGCTAAGGAAAATATTAAGGAAGCCAGGCTTTTTATCAGCCATTTAAGCCAGCGGAACAAGACTCTTATCAGAGTGGCAAACGCCGTTTTGGAATTTCAGCGTCCTTTTTTCATAAACGGCCCGAAATATCTGGCTCCGCTCACCCTGGGGGACATCGCAAGAGAGCTGGATGTACATGAAACCACCGTTTCCCGAACCGCAAATGGTAAATATATGCAGACCGAGTGGGGAATTTACGAAATTCGGCACTTTTTCACGAATTCTATCAGCGGAGCAGGGTCGAGCGGTTCACGATTTTCCAAAGAAAGCGTAAAAGAGATNATTAAAGAGATAATTTCCGCNGAAAACCGGNTATTATCGGATCANGAAATTTCGGCTTTGCTGCATCAAAAAGGAATTGCGCTTGCGCGTAGAACTGTGGCAAAATATAGGAAGGAACTCGACATGGGCTCTTCCTATACCCGCAGAGTGAACAAGCGCGAAGCGGACTCAGGCGGGTAAAAAATTCAGGAGGTATAAGATGAACTTGGAAATTAAAGCATTGCATTTTTCACTACACGATGACGCGAAGGAGTATCTGAATAAGAAAATCGAAAGGCTTCGAAATGCCGAAAACATGATTGTGGATTTAATGATAACTATAAAAAAGGAAAAAGATTTTAGCGCCGAGGCTACGGTAAACTTCCGCTGGGGTGTTTCTGTTCATGTAACGGAAGTTGATTTTGATTTAACCAAAGCCATCGATGTAATGATAGACAAGCTGGAAGCGAAAGTGACCAAGGAAAAAGAAAAAGTAAAGGAAAAACACTAGTCTCCCGAATTTGCAATTAAGGATTATCTCATGGAAGAAAACAGCGTCTGCGGTCCAGGCAACGGGGTTTACGCGGCAAGGTTTGAAAAAATGTATGACTGGATGGCGCGTGAAGGCATAACGCTGTTAGTGCTGGAGGACTGTGAATCAAGGCGCGATTCAAATATCCGCTGGCTTACAGGGTTTCCTTCCGATGCCCTTCTTTTTCTGTCAGTCGACAAAAAGGCGGTTCTTGCCGCGTGGGATGTCAATCTCGCGAAAATTTACGCCGGAAACGCTCCTGTTACTATCGCTTCATATAATGATTTTGATCGAAAACCGCTGAGCGCGGTCAAAGTTGTGTCAAAAACGTTCGGTATTCCTCTCGGCTCAAAAATCGAAATATCTCCTGTTACTCCCTATCCGGTCTTTCTTGATTATGTAGGAGAGCTTACCGATTACGACATCATCTGCCATAACAGCGGAGCGGCTTCGCAAATGAGAAATTTACGCGCGGTTAAGGACGAGGAAGAAACCGCGATCATGCGGAAAGCCGCGGAAATTACAAATGAATTAATTGAGCTTCTGGAAAAAAATGTACGTTCGGGAAAATTAAAAACCGAAGCTGACGCCGCTTTATTTATCGAAACAGAATCCCGCAGAAGAGGCTGCGAGGGAACGAGTTTTGAAACCCTTGCCGCCGGAGCGGGGCGGAGTTTTGCCATTCACGCCTTCCCGCCGTGGACATCAGAGCCATTCGGCGCTCAGGGGCTTTCCATTCTGGATTTTGGCGTAAAGTACCGCGGCTACTGCACTGATGTAACTCTNACTTTTGCCCGCGATTTAAACCCGAAGCAGGAAAAACTCGCCGCTCTTGTCGAGAAAGCGGCAAAGCTCGCCGCATCGATGGCGCATAACGCCGCCGCCGCAAAGGAAATCGCCGCTGCGGTGGACGCGCTTTTCGCAAAATCCAAAAAGCAGATGCCGCACGCGCTCGGACACGGAATCGGCCTTCAGGAACATGAAGGACCTGCAATTAAAAATTCCAGCGAGAATGAATGGGTGCTGTCCGAAGGAATGATTTTCACTCTGGAACCCGGTCTCTACGATCCGCTCCTCGGCGGCTGCCGTTTGGAGAATGACTACTTGATAACTAAAACCGGCGTAGAGACGCTGACAAATGCCAATATAATTAGACTCTAAATAGATATCATTAAAATAACAGCACGTTAAGCATTTTGTTTAACAAGTGTCAGGCGGTAACCAAATACATTTGCAATTTTTGCAAGAGTGCTGGCTCTTGGATCTGTTTCGCCGGATAGAATGCGGTAAAGGCTTGCGCGGTCAACATCAGCATCATTTGCTGTTTTAAGCATGCCGCGAGCCCGTGCGGCAGTCTCAAGCGCATGAATAAGAAATTTTGGATCGGTATCGTTCTTTGCTTCTTCAATGGACGCTTCAATAAAACCTTCGATGTCTTCCTCAGTTTTTAGTTGATCATAAATATCCCACTTTGTAGTTTTCATTTAATCTATCTCCTTTACCAATTTGTGAGCTGTTTTAATATCTGCTTGTTGGGTGCTTTTATCACCTCCGCAAAGGAGGATAATAATTTTTTTCCCGTGAATCGTATAATATAAGCGGTAACCTGGACCGTAATCTATAACCATTGCCCGAACCTTTCCGCCTTCAGCCGACCAATCACCGAAGTTCCCTCCTTTGGCGCGTTCAATCCTTGCTCTGATACGATGTTTTGCGCGTGCGTCAATCAAATTGTCAAACCATGTTATAAATGCATCAAGCTGCTCAACTTCGTATTCCATATATATAGTGTAGGTTATTACCTACATAAAATCAAGCATATTTTTTATGTCCTCAACATTGTTTTTCAATTATTAGAAAAACATAATTATGTAGATAATAACTGCCGGTATAAATCTCTAGGATTTTTTTAATAAATAGTTTATTCTGCTATTTATAATACATTACTTGTGTTTTGAGAGGGGACATTATGAGAGTATGGATTAAACTGCTTATTGGTTCTATTTTAGGGATGACAATAGGCTTTTTGCTTCCGGAAAATGAGGTAATATTTTCAACATTGCAATGGCTTGAAAGGCTGGCTTTGGGNATNGGCAGATACGCTGTTGTTCCNGTGCTTGTTTTTTCCCTGACTATCGCGATTTACGAGCTTCGCATGGATGAACAGTTCTGGCCGATGCTTCTTAAAAATTTTCTGTTCATCGCCGCTGCGGCTGTTTTTGTAATTTTTTCCGGCATACTGGTCACCGCAATATTTTCACCTAACAGAATCCCGATAGAAACAGTCGAACAGATTGAAGTTTTAAGGCTTGATGTCGCGAATAATGTACTTGATTTGTTCCCTTCAAATATGTTAAGCGTCCTAGCCGGAGGCGGCATTTATCTCTTTCCCGTCTGCGTGTTCGCGTTCTTTCTCGGCATAGGGCTTAATTACGACAGAACTTATTCCAAACCTGTAATTTCCCTTTTAGATTCGCTTTCAAGAATTTTTTACCATGTTGCGTCTTTCTTCTCTGAAATTCTCGGCTTCATCCTGATTGTACTTGCCGCGTTTTGGGCAGTGCGTTTCAGCGGAGTGCTGCAGGCGAAGGTATTCAACGATTTTATTATTATGCTGGCGGCCTTCAGCATCATCCTCTGCTTTGGTATTCTTCCCCTGTTTTGTTATTTTTTAAAACCCAGAGTCAATCCCTGGCGCGTTCTTTACGGTTTTCTCGGCCCCGCGCTTGCGGCGTTTTTCTCGGGAGATGTCAATTTATCAATCCCTGTTCTGCAGCGCCACTCAAAGGAAAATTTCGGCATACGCAGGCGTTCAAGCGCGTTGTCGCTTTCGTTATTCGCTACTTTTTGCAGATGCGGCAGCGCGATGGTTGCGGCGGCGGCATTTATCGTTATCATTAAATCTTACTCGTATCTGATGATTTCTCCGGTAGAATTATTTGTCATAGGCGTTCACGCTCTTATTATCTCGTTTATTCTGGCGCGACATCCCGGAGAAGGAGCGTATATCGCTCTGGCGGCGCTGTGCATGAGCTACGGCGGGGGAGAGTACAGCGCAGGTTATCTGATTTTAAAACCGCTCGCTTTTTATCTAATCGCAATCGGCACATTTATAGATGTAATGTTGAATGCGTTCGGCACTTATATACTGGCGAAGGCAAACGGTTTTTATGAAGAGAAAAACCTGGTTCACTTTATTTAATGCCCGGTAAATATTCCCTGCTTTTTGAAGGCATAGATATTTTATATAAAAATATTTTAACCGCAAACCTGCGCGGAGGGAATGAGGAAAGCCGTGACTCCGCGTCTCTCTGCGGTTTAAATGTATCAAAATCAATTTCGCTTCTGGAACGGTATATTAACGAGATTGAATTGTTTAATCCGGCATACGGTCTTGTTAAAGTAAAAGATACAAACGAATTAATAATCAAACATATTTTAGATTCTCTGGCGCCTTTAAAAATTTTTATCGAATTATTTTCAAACTTCCGTTCTGTGAACCAAAAAACCGATATGCCGCGCATTGCCGATGTTGGTTCCGGTGCGGGGCTGCCTGGTTTTCCGCTTGCGATTGCGCTGCCGCAATGCGGTTTTACCCTTATCGAGCGGATGGGGCGCAGAGCCGGTTTTCTCCGCAACACAAAGGCCGTTCTTGAGCTTTCCAATGTAGTAATCGAAGAAAACGACATTGAGAAAACCGCTCCGGGCAGGTTTGACATCATTACATTCCGCGCTTTTCTGCCTCTGGAGCCGGAACTGCTTAAAAAACTGTCCGCCGCGTGCGCACCGGGCGGAATTATCGCCGCTTACAAGGGTAAAAAAGATAAAATAGAGGCTGAAATTGCGCCGCTGGAAAATTATCACTCTCAATGTGAAATATTACCCCTTACTGTACCGTTCCTTGACGAGGAGCGTCACCTGCTGTTAATAAAGAAACCAGAGTGAATGTCTGTCCCTCATTATGGAAAATTGATATATTAATCGTTATGAAAAATTTCAAGAAAGCCGATAATAGGTTTAGGGGACTATCTTGACATATAAAAGCGCGTCAACCACATACAAAGAAACTAAAATAAAAACAGCCGGTCAGGGGCAGCTTATCGTTATGCTTTATGACGAAGCGGTCAAACAGCTTACAAGAGCGCTGGAGCTCATGGAAGAAGCAAAAAAAGAACCACGCAAAATTGAATTGATCAGTAAATCCGTTATGAAGACCGAAGAAATAATTACTGAATTGATGGTATCGCTCGACTTCGAGAACGGAGGAGAAATATCTAAGCAGTTATTCTCGCTTTACACATGGTTTAACAGAGAGCTGTTGGAAGCCAATATTACGCAAAACGCGGATAGAATTACAGCGGTAAAAAATATGCTTTTTGAACTTCGGAACACATGGAATTCGATCAGTCAGAGTACTGTAGAACAGCCGAACCGCGAGATGGCGGGAATTAATATAGCAGGTTGATACAACTTGCGGATAAGGGAGGGAATATGGCAGCGGCGTTAAATAACAAAAAAGCAATACCGGCGGAGATTGATTCGGCGGAACTGGCGCAGAGGGTCGCCGTATTAAAACGGTTTAAAACATTACTGACTCAGCAGAGGGACAGGTTTCGTTCATATCTTGATTTACTCGACAAACAGCAGGATGTAATAGAATCGGGCAGCGCGGAAGATCTTTTAACATATGTTGAAATCGAAGAAAAAATTGTCGCTGACATTTTCTCGATCCAAAAAGTTATCGATCCTCTGGAAGAAATGTACAACTCGGTTATCTCTGACAAGAGTCTGACTAAAAGCGCATCCGGTGCGGATGACGCAGAAGTGCCGAGTCTTAAAGCATCGCTTGACAAACTGCAAAGCGAAGCGATTATGCGTTCAACCAAAAACAAGGAACTTCTGTCGAAACGAATGTTGGAGCTGCGGCAGGAAATTAAAACGCTGCGAACTAACCCGTACGTTGTAAGCAACAGGCGTTCATCTTACAGCGGCGCGAACTCGGCATCTCTTGTTGATTTGCAAGGCTAATTTGACTTGTTCAATAACTGAAGTTATCGAACAACACTATTTTTCCCCGGGGTAAAAAATGAAATTCACGAATGGTTACTGGCTTCTTAAAGAAGGCGTCAGCGCGCACTTCGCCGCCTGCGCTCTGGACACGCGGCAAAACGGAAATGAGCTTGTTTTATACGCGCCCGGAAAACCGATTAAGCACAGAGGCGATACTCTTAATATGCCGCTCCTTACAATCCGCTATTCAAGCCCCGCTAAAAATATTATCAGGGTGAAGGTATCGCACTTTGAAGGAGGCCCTGATAAAAGACCGCTTTTCCCGCTGGAAGCAGATCCCGCGTTTATTCCGTCTATTCGCGTAACAGAAAAAGAAGCGTCTCTTGTAAGCGGCGATTTATCCGTAACAATCGAAATAAGCGAAAGGTGGAACATTGTTTTCCGCGGCGGCAGTAAAGTTTTAACAAAGAACCTCGTGAAATCAACAGGGTATATGATCGACAGTACCGAAGGGTCTTTTATAAAAGAAGAACTTTCGCTTTCTGTGGGAGAACTCGTCTACGGACTTGGGGAACGTTTCGGCGCTCTTGTAAAGAACGGGCAGTCTGTTGATATCTGGAACGCCGACGGAGGCACCGCGAGTGAACAGGCGTATAAAAATATTCCGTTCTACATGACAAACATGGGTTACGGCGTTTTTATAAATGATCCGGGGAAGGTCTCTCTTGAAATCGGCAGTGAAAAAACATCACGCGTTCAATTCTGCGCAAGCGGCGAATCGCTGGAATATTTTATCATCTACGGCCCGCAGCCAAAGGCGGTATTGGAACGTTATACGTTTCTGACAGGAAGACCGGCGATGCCTCCGCAGTGGAGCTTCGGACTCTGGCTGTCTACATCATTTACAACTTCTTACGACGAAAAAACTGTAATGAGTTTTATCAATGAGATGGAAAAAAGAAAAATTCCGTTATCGGTTTTTCATTTTGACTGCTTCTGGATGAAGGGATTTAACTGGTGCGATTTTATCTGGGATAACGAGACATTTAACGATCCAAAAGGAATGTTGTCGTGGATTAAATCCAAAGGAATAAAAATCTGTGTATGGATCAATCCGTATATCGCTCAGCGTTCCGCGCTTTTCAACGAAGGTAAAGAAAACAGCTATTTTTTAAAAGACAAAAATGGCTCTGTATACCAGACCGATCTGTGGCAGGCGGGAATGGCAATCGTGGATTTTTCAAATCCTGCCGCCGCCAAGTGGTACACAGACAAGCTTGAAAAACTTCTTGACATGGGAGTTGATTGTTTTAAAACAGATTTCGGCGAGCGCATCCCTGATGACGCTGTTTTTTTTGACGGCGGCGATTCGGAACGCCATCATAATTTTTACTCATTCCTTTATAACAAAACAGTTTTTGAACTCCTTGAAAAAAAACGCGGCAAAGGTGAAGCTTGTCTCTTCGCGCGTTCGGCGACAGCGGGAGGCCAGCGTTTCCCGCTTCACTGGGGAGGCGACTGCGAATCAACATTCGAGGCAATGGCGGAAACTTTGCGCGGAGGATTGTCGCTCGGACTTTCCGGTTTCGGTTTCTGGAGCCATGACATCGGCGGCTTTGAAGGGACACCCGGCGCTTCGCTATTTAAACGGTGGCTTGCTTTCGGGCTTTTATCGTCACATTCAAGACTTCACGGCAGCCACTCATACCGCGTACCCTGGAGCGTAGATGATGATTCCCCGCTTCCGGATAGCGCCGCCAATGTATGCCGCTTTTTTGCAGAGTTAAAAGAAAAGATAAAACCGCGCCTCCTGCACGCGGCGAAGCAGGCATGCGAAAAAGGAACGCCTGTTCTGCGCGCGATGTTTATGGAATTCCCAGATGATCCCGCCTGCGCGTATCTGGATCGACAGTATATGCTCGGAGACGATCTTCTTGTGGCTCCCGTCTTCAGCGAAGATAACACGGTTACCTATTATGTTCCGCATGGCGGGTGGACAAACTTTTTCACGGGAGAAGCTGTTCAAGGCGGCCGCTGGATTACCGAGAAGCACGGGTTTTTAAGTTTGCCTGTTTTAATTAGGGGATAGGATTTAGGGGATAGGGGTTATTTAGGGAATAGGGATTAGGGGATAGGGGTTAGTAGTTAGGGGATAGGATTTTGGGATTAGAGGTTAGTTAGGATTTAGGTTCTGTTTTCGATTATTTTATCTAGATTTTTATTTTCTTGTTCCAGTAATTTTATTTGGGTGTTTTGTTTTGCAATTTCCAGTTCCAGCATTTCTTTTTTTAATTGAAGCTCTTTTAATCTTGTTTCCTGAGTCTTCTGCCTAAATGAAAGCAGGATCGTGATTATCGGTATGGACAATGCCATCATTGGTATCAGCATCCATATGTGTCCCATTATTAATCTCCTTAAAATAAAAGGCCAATTGATGGGCGATACTGGATTCGAACCGGTGGCTTCTACCGTGTGAAGGTAGCACTCTAACCACTGAGTTAATCGCCCTTCAATTGACCTTGTAAAAATACCTTAGTCTGTTTTTAACGCGTCATCAAAGGCGACATCAGACGGCGAGAAGTTAATGTTCTTTACAAACTCGCACGCTTCTTTCGCGCCTACTTCCCTGTTCATTCCGGTGTCTTCCCACTCGACAGAGAGCGGGCCTTTGTAATTAATCGCGTTAAGCTCGCGGATGATATTTTCAAAATCGACATCGCCGTGTCCGAGCGAGCGGAAGTTCCAGCCGCGCCTGACATCGCCGAATGT